>PMNO01000238.1 GCA_003161835.1 Myxococcales bacterium
CTGGCGCGCCCTGCCGCCGCGCGGGCGCACGGGCGCATTCGCCGGTTCCTGGTACTCGACTCCGATCGCCCAGCGGATCGATGGCCAGATGTCGCGGGTCCAGCTCGACAAGCGCCTGGCGGAGATCAACCGCTTCGAGGCCATGCTGGTGAACGAGGGGGCCCTCCTTCTCAAGTTCTGGTTGCACCTGACCCGCGCAGGCCAGAAGCACCGCCTGCGGCAGCTCGAGTCGGATCCCCGCACTGCCTGGCGCGTGACCAAGGAGTCGTGGGCACGCACGCGCACCTATGACGCACTCCAGGACGTGGCCGGTCACGTGCTGCGGCTCACCAACACCGCGTGGGGGCCCTGGAGCATCGTCGATGGTACCGACGACCACTACCGACACCTGCGGGTCGGCAAGGAGCTGCTGGCGGCGCTGGAGAAGCGGCTCTCCGAAAGAGTCGTCAAGCGGCGCATCGATGCGCCGCCCGCCACGCGCCCGGCCGACGATCGCAACGTGCTCTCGGCGCTCGATCTCGATCGGCGCCTGCCCCAGAAGAAGTACGAGCTGGAGCTGGCCAAATGGCAGGGCCGCCTGTCGGAGCTGGCGCGGCACA
Source organism: Myxococcales bacterium (assembly GCA_003161835.1). Classification (GTDB taxonomy): domain Bacteria; phylum Myxococcota_A; class Polyangia; order Fen-1088; family Fen-1088; genus FEN-1088. The sequence goes on from PMNO01000238.1 coordinate 600, forward strand.
AGGCCTTCTCGCGCCGTTCGCTGGTGCTCGTCTTCGAGGGCATGGACGCCGCGGGCAAGGGCGGGGCGATCCGCCGCCTCACCGCCGCGCTCGACCCGCGTCAGTTCCAGGTGGTGCCGATCGCCGCCCCCACCGAGGACGAGCGGGCCCAGCCCTATTTGTGGCGATTCTGGCGCCAGGTGCCGCGGCAAAGACACGTCACGATCTTCGATCGCTCGTGGTACGGGCGGGTCCTGGTCGAGCGTCTCGAGGGCTACTGCGCCGAGGCCGACTGGTTGCGGGCCTACGCGGAGATCAACGATTTTGAACACGAGCTCGTCAGCTCGGGGATGATCGTGCTCAAGTTCTGGCTCCAGATCGATCGGTCGGAGCAGCTGCGCCGGTTCAAGGGACGCGAGAAGGTCGAACACAAGCGCTTCAAGATCACGCCCGACGATTGGCGCAACCGTGACAAATGGCAGGACTACCAGAGCGCCGCGGTCGACATGATCGATCGGACCAGCACCGGCAACGCGCCGTGGATCGTGGTTCCGGCGAATGACAAGAATTTCGCCCGCGTCATGATCGCGCGCAGCGTGGTCAAGCGCCTCGAAAAGGCACTGAACGTGTGAGGTCTGCCGCGCAGGGCGTCCGGGCTGGGGCCGATCGGTCAGCGGCCCGCGGCCCAGCGGATTCCGTTCACCAGGTGCTGGCGGAAGGGCGCTTCAGCGTAGCTTTCGGGAGTGTGACCAAGAGCGGTGTAGAAGGACCGCGCCCCGCCGACGGTCATGTGCGCCCAGATGATGGGGTGGTCAGAGCCCATCGTGCCGCCCGCGTAGGTCGCCTCGTCCACCGTGGCCAGCACGGTCACCCGGGGACGGGGGTTGGTGACGAAGGCGTACCACTCGTCGGTGCGCACCCAACTGGTAGGCACCGCCGCCATGATGGGGTGGTCGGTCGCCTCCACGCGGACCGTGGCCATCTGGATCGCGGGATGCTCCTTGAAATAGGCGCCAATCAAATCGCCATAGAATGCCCAATCGTATTCGGTGTCGGAGGCCGAATGAATGCCGACCGTACCGCCCCCGGCCGCCACCCATGATTCGAAAGCTGCCTGCTGCGCGTCGTCCAGAACATCACCCGAGGTCAGGGCGAAAACCACGACCTGGAATCGCATCAGATTGGCCGCCGTGAACGCGCCCGCGTCCTCGGTGGCCTCTGCCTGATATCCGCCGGTGGATTGCAGGCTCATGAGGGCTTCGACGGCCGTGGGGATCGAGGCATGGCGGAAGCCGGCCGTCTTGCTGAAGATCAAGATGCGAAAGGATGAGGACGCCCCGCTCCCGTCGGCGGGAGTGAGATCAGCCGACTCGGCCTCGGGAACGTCGCGCGCGTCCACGGTGTCCGCCCCCAAACCGCCTTCGATCGACGAACTATCGACGGCCGGCGAGGAATCCGGTCTACCGGGGGTGGCGACAGCGGAGTCGGCGTGGGCTGATGGCTCGGCCGGCCCGGCGTCGATGGGAGCCAGGCCCTCCTCGGCCGGTCGGAGGTCCGCGACCACTGGCCCCAGATCGGCAGCGGCCGCGCCGCTCTCCGGAATATTCGGGCCGCTGCGATCGGTAACGGCTGCGGGGACATCCGGGGCGATGGCGGCATCGCCCGCGCCGGCTGCAGGCACCTTGGAGCTACTGCAGCTCGCGGCCAGAGAGCCGATCAGGATCACCGTGCAAGGCTGGGCGATTCTCACCATGGCACGAAGCACCCCCGCGTCAGCCTTCTACCACCGGGCGGCTGGCCGCGCCTCTCGGAACCCGGGCCCTGCCCGAGTGCCCTTCTACGGCTTGTCGTAGCGACAATAAGCCCCGGATGCGTTGGCCACGCAATAGTCGAGACCGCAATCGGTCGTTTGCACGAGAATGCTGTCGAGGCACTGGAAGAGAGAGTTTCCCTCACAACCGGAGGTCGCCCCCGTGGTGACGCCACCCGAGATCGCGGTGCACCTTGGGTCTGGCGTCCTGGTGGCCAGGCATCCCTTCGAAGGCGGATTGAAGCTGACCGTGTCGCACAGTCCGGGTCCACAATCCTCGTCTCCCACGAAATAGCCGGCGGCACAGGTGAGGGCATGATCTCCTTGGCAGATCGTGCTGTAACCGGCGCTGGGCAGGCAACGGTCGTCGGGCACCTTGGTCGCGACGCATACCGGTGGCGTCGTCGGAACGCAGAGCTCGGGTGATGCGCAGGTTGCCACGACTTCCTTCACGTAACCCGCCTGGCAGGAAACCGCCCGCCCGTCGCTGGTACACGCCGAAAGGATTCGACCGCCGCCCGCCGCTGGCAGGGCCGCCGCGGCACAGCTCGGCTCTGGATCGGCCTCGATAGCGCAGGTCCCCGCACGTCCGTTTCGATCGGTTCCGATCCGGCAGTACCTGTGATCGCCACAGGGCGTTTTTGACCACGTGGCAGGCATATGCTCCACGACCAAACAGCTCCAAATTTCGTTATCGCGACACTCCAGCTGATTCCTGACACAGGGCTCGCCACAGCCGGCCGCCAGAACTACCCAAAGGGACGCGGCACTTGCGACGGTTGCGAGAGCGCGGCGCCTGCCGGTTGGCGAGGATGTCTTCATGAGAGAGTTGCGAGAGCAAGATCGCGGCCAATCGAAAGACCTCGCCCCGGGAACATGGCAATGACGGCACCACCAATTGCGACTACATATCAGCCCAACCCCGGGGCGCGGCCCAGCAGGAGCGAGGGAGCCGACCGTTGCGCTCACACAGGACGCTTGCGCACGACCAGCTGAATCTGGGCCAGGGCCCCCCCGATCGTCTGATCGATGGGCGCCTGAAACACCGGCGCGAACCATTTCAAGTCGACCTCGATCTCGAGCTTGCGGAGCCATTTCACGAGCTTCCAGCGCACGATCACCAGCAGCCGAGCCCACCAGCGAGGGCAGCGCCAGGGGCGGAGGCACGACCGCTCATACCCGAGGTCTTGCAGCCGCACGTCGAGCAGGTCGCCTCCCGGCAGGGACGAGGCGAGCTCGAACACGTTCACCGAGACGCCTGACCAGTTCGCGGTNNCGCCATGGTGAAGGTGGCCTTGTGGTCGGCATTGAACAGCGAAGGCCAGACCCGCTGCTCGTAGAGATCTTGATCGGGGACGATGACAATCAGATGTCCACCGGGCTTGACGAGCTTCCACCACTCCTGGAGCGCGGACCTCGGACATCGCATGTGCTCGAGGCAGTGCGCCGAGAAGACGAAGTCGAAGGTGTCCTCGACATGTTCCGTGATGACGTTCGCGTCTCCGTGCTCGAGGTCGAACCGCAAGACCCCCGGCAGCACCGGATCCCGGCCGCACCCGATATCGATTCCGCGACCCCGAAGGAGGCTCCATTCCATCTCGGTCCACACCGATCGGGTCTTGGTGGCTTCATTCATTGGGGGCAACCTTCCACGAGGTCACGTGCCTCTCTGCTCTGCCGAGACCCAAGGGAGAGACGCGGGTGCGAGACTGGACCCGAAACGGCAATCAGCCTTGATTGCTGAGCGAAGGTACCAGAAACCTCCGCCCGAAAAAATCGCGATCGGCCGGCCGGCGATGGAAAGGTGGACCAGGCGGGGCTTTTCCGTCGTTGCGGAAATATGCGCGGCTGCCGGGCACCCG
>PMNO01000284.1:0-189 GCA_003161835.1 Myxococcales bacterium
CGGGCCGGTGGTGGCATTGAAGGCCGGCGCGGGCGCGGCGGTGCTGGCCACGGCCGCCGCGGCGCGCGCCATTGCCGGCCGTGCCGATGGGCGGCGGGCCGACGCGGTTTTCACGACGGTGGCTCTCAATCCCTTGCTCCTGATCGAAGGTCCCGGCAACGGACACAACGATCTGGTCATGGTGGCCCT
>PMNO01000284.1:328-3465 GCA_003161835.1 Myxococcales bacterium
GGGCCCCCGCGCCACTCGATCGGCGCCGCGATCAAGGTGGGCCTGGTCTCCTGTTTGCGGGTGGCATCCCGGGTCTGGCCAGCCCTGCTGATCTACTTGTGGGCCTTGTCGGTCATGGGGCTCGGCCGCGGCGACGCCGGGTTTCGGCTGGCGACGGTCTGGAGCTTCGTGGCCCTGGGCGGCATNNCAAGGGCGGCAAGGGCGGCAAGGCCGGCAAGGGCGGCTTGACGGAACCGATGCCCGGGGGGCCCAGCCCTGATTTCCATTCTGAGGCAGCGCGGAATGACGTTTCCCGAGCTGCGCGTGGTCCTCTTCTTCGTGGCCGTCGCGGCGACCGCCTGCCTCATGCCCGCGCAGGCCGATACCTATTGGCACCTGCGCGCCGGCCAGGACCTGTTTCGCACGGGTCAGGTCCCCCTCGTCGAGACCTACTCGCACACGGCGCGCGGACTGCCGTGGCCCAATCATGAATGGCTGTGGCAGGCGCTGTCGTATGGCCTGTATCGGATCGGAGGCATGCCTCTGCTGCTCGGCATCACCGCCGCGTGCGCCACACTCGCCTCGGGTGGCGCCTACCGGCTGATGAAGGCACGCTCATCGGTGAACTTCGCGCTGGCGTTGGTGGGCGTGCCCCTGGCCTCGGTCGTGTGGGCCCTGCGCCCGCAGGTCGTGAGCCTGTTGTTCCTGGTGCTGCTGCTACAGCTGATCGTCGCCGAACGGTTTTGGTTGGTGCCTCTGTTGTTTCTTGTGTGGGCGAATCTGCACGGCGCCGTGGCGCTCGGCGGGGTCGTCCTCATCACCGCAACCGCCGTCGCCTTCCGGGATCGCGGGGCGGACGTCGGAGCGCGGTTCAAGCGTCTGTCGCTCGTGACGATCCTCTCTGGCGGGATGACGGCCCTGACACCCATGGGCCTCGGACTGTGGCGGTTCGTCGGCGAATCCATGGCGCGTTCTCGCCAAAACCAGATCCTGGAATGGCTACCGTCCTATCCTCGGGGGCCCCTCGAAATTGCGTTCTGGCTGGGCGCGCTCGTTCTGCTCGTCCTCGCGTTCTTGCGGTGGCGGCGTCTCGATTCCTGGGCGGACCGGGTGGTCGTCGCGGTGGCCCTGATCCTGGTGCCTCTCGGTGCGCGCGCCATTCGAAACATATCGCCCTTCTTCTTGATCTGGATGCCGGCCGTGAGTCGGCTCATCGGTCCACACGCGCGCCTTCCGAGATTGCCCTGGCCTCCGGTGCAGGCGGGCCTTCGGGCAGCGGATGTCGAACACCCGCGGCTGAATCTGTTCCTGGCGGTGGTAGCCCTGCTGGGAGCCGGGATCGTCGTGACCGTGTGTTGGGCCCGCCCCATCGATCGGCTGGGCTGGCATCCGATTCCGGCCGGCGCCGTCACCGCCATCTCCGCCTGCCCGGGACCTTTGTACAACCGCTACAACGAGGGCGGCCTGCTGATCTGGTTCGTGCCCGCGATCCCGGTCTTCATCGACAGCCGACAAGATCCCTATCCCGCGGAGCTCTTGTCCGCGCACGCGACCGCGGAACGGACCGGGGCCTACCAGACTCTTTTCGATCGGTACCGGATCGGTTGCGCGGCGCTTCCACCTGCTTCACCGGTCGCCGGGCGACTCGCTGCCGCCGGGTGGGTCGACGCTTTCCGCGACGAGACTTGGGTTGTCCTGCGTCCCCCGAACGCGCCACCCGGGCGCTGACTCGGATACCATGGGCGCATGACCCCCACCGCGTCCCCGCCCTTCGTGTTGGAGTTGCAGAACGCCAGCTATTGGCGGGGCGATCGGGTCATCCTGAAGAACATCGACTGGCGCATCGGCCACGGCGAACACTGGGCCCTGCTCGGGGCCAACGGTTCGGGGAAGACCACCTTGTTGCGCATCGTCGGCGCCAACGACTGGCCCTGCGACGGTACGATCCGCGTTCTCGGCCAGCGCTTCGGCGACATCGATCTGCGGGAATTGCGACGGGCCATCGGGATCGTGACATCGTCGCTGGCGGCGTACTTCCACGACCGTCAGTCCGCTCTCGAGATCGTCGAAACTGGTATCGCGGCGGAGCTCGGCTGGTGGCGACAGTTCGGTCCCGATGACCAGGCGCGCGCGCGCGGGGCCCTGGCGGCAGTGGGCCTCGGGCCGTTGGCTGACAGTCCCTACGTTCAGCTTTCACAGGGCGAGCGCCAACGCGTCCTCATCGCCCGCGCCATGATGAACAATCCGGCCCTGTTGATTCTCGACGAGCCGTGCGCCGGCCTCGATCCGGTGGCGCGCGAACGATTTCTCGAAGACTTGTCGCGCTTCGCGGAGCGCCCGCAAACCCCGACCCTGATCTTCGTCACGCATCACCTCGAGGAGATCCCTTCCTTCATCACGCGGGCGCTGGTTCTGAAGGAAGGGCACGCGATTGCCCAGGGGCCGATCGATACTGTGTGCACATCGGCGGTCCTCAGCGACGCCTTCGGTCGACCCTGCGACGTAACCTTGGAGCTGGGCCGATTCGCGCTGCGTGTGCTTCCCGGCGCCGGCCCATGAGTCGGACCTGCCGAGGACGCCGGGGGCTCCCAAGCCTTCGCGTGGCAATCCCGCGTCCCGCCGGCCGAGTGGGCTAAGCTTTCGCGCGTGGATGATTCAAATTTCCAGCTCGATGCTCTGGACGATACGTCCGGGGCGGCCGCCACGGGGGCGCTGGTCAGGCAGACGGTCGATCGGGATCGCGCGAATGAGTGGGCGCTGGTCCTGGCCGCGGTCGGGGTTCACTATCGCATCGATCGGGCCGACGGCGGCCCTTTTTGTCTGCTCGTCGCGCCACCCGACCTGGCCCGTGCCCTGCGGGCGCTCGAAGCCAACGATGAAGAGGAGCGCGCCGGGATCAGCGTCGCCCCCGCGGTTCCGGATCGCGGCACCGGGGCGCTCGGGATCATGCTCGGCATCATGTTGGTCGCGTTCCAGTACGTGACCGGCTTGTGGCAGAACAATGCCTCCTCGCGGTGGTTCATCGCGGGTGTCGCCGACGCCGAGCGCATCCGCGCGGGCGAGTGGTGGCGCGCGGTCACGGCCATGACCTTGCATGCGGACGTGATGCACGTCCTCGGCAACGTGGTCGCTTCGGTGATCTTCGTCAGCGCCGCGGG
>PMNO01000284.1:3510-3802 GCA_003161835.1 Myxococcales bacterium
GCCGACGTGTTCGCGCACGCCTTCGGGCTGGGCCTGGGGTCGCTCCTGGGGTTGGCGGCCGGCGTCCTGGATCGGCCGCGCCCGGTCGTGGCTTCGGGCGTGGCCTCGGGCGCGGGCGCGGGATCGTGGGTTGCGCGGGTCGGGCAGGGCGCCCTCGTGGTGCTGGCCTTGGGCATCGTGGTGGCCGCCTGGGCACGAGCGCTCGGCCGAATCTAGAAAAGCGCGGAGGGGAAACCGCGTCGAGCCGCGCGATCGCTCGGCTGGACGGGGGGGGGCGGGCCGCTACACTCCG
>PMNO01000095.1 GCA_003161835.1 Myxococcales bacterium
GTGCGCACGGATCGCCCCTATTTGCCGGCGCTGACCACCTTCTTCGAGGCACGCGCCCGGAGGCTGCGGCATTGAGGCACCTGCGCGGCGTCGGAATCGAGCCTCGCCGGCGGATCCCTCCGGCGTTTCGCGCGTGCTTCGGGGCCGCGCTGGTGGTGTCGGCCGCGATCCTGACGGCGCCCTTCCTGCGATCGGCAGCTGCGCAGCCCGCTCCGGTGCCCGCCGCAAGCGGCGCGGCTGTCGGCGGCGCGTANNCGGTCGGAATCCGAAAAGGATCTGGGCGACGGGCATGTGCGGCACGAGTTCGCCCTGAAGATCGCCGCGTACGAGCCAGGAGACCTGGTGGTGCCGGCGATCGAGGTGACCTATCTGGGACCGAGCGGCGACGTGCGCCAGACCCGGACTCAACCCATCCGAGTCAAGATCGCGAGCCTGATCGCGAACGAGCCCGAACCCGCNNGAGGTGGCGCTGGAACGCCTCGACCGCCTGGGGGCGTACGGCTTCCTCGAGAACGCCGACAACCGTCCTTTTTATTTCGCGGTGTCCGAGGTGATTCGTGACTACCTGGGAAGTCGTTACGGGTTCGATTCCCTGGAGCTCACGACCGACGAATTGATGCTCGAGCTCAGGCGCCGCGCGGGTCGCACCATCGTGCTCGACGAGATTGAACGCTGGCTGTCCGCCTGCGACCTGGTGAAATTCGCCAAGGTTTCCCCGGCCGCAACCGAGGCGCGCGGTTCGTTGGAGCTGGCGATCCGGATTGTCGAGTCGACGCGCCCGCCCCCCGAACCGCGGAGCGCAGGGCCCGGCGACGGCGCCGCGGCCGTACCGGAGAGTCGTTCCAATGCTTGATTCGGGATCCAAGGGCCAGGCGCGCTCGCCCTCGCCCTCGCCCACACTGCCTTCGACGCCGCCCGTGCGCCCGATACCCGTGCCACTCATCGCGGCCCTCTTCCTGCCAGCCACGGCCGCCTATCTGTGGCTGCTGCGGGTCGAGGAAGGATTTCGATTCGCGCATCCGGGCGCGCTGGCGCTGGTGCCGATCGCGGTCGCCCTGGTTGTCTGGACGGGCTTTCGCCGCCCCGGGGACCGCGCGGCGGCGCTGGTGTATTCCCGCACGTCCGAGCTCGGGTCGCGTCCGTCTGGTCTCATCGCCCGCCTGCGCGATCTGCCGACCGTCTTGCGGCTCTTCTCCGTCGTGTTGATAGCCATCGCGCTGGCCCGGCCTCAGACGTCGCGCGCGACCAGTGACATCGAGCTGGAGGGCATCGACATCGTCATCGCGCTTGACGTCTCTGGATCGATGCAAGAGTCCGATCTGGTTCCCAATCGCCTGGACGCGGCGAAGATGGTGATCGAACGCTTCGTGCAACGGCGCCCGAGCGATCGCATCGGTCTGGTCGTGTTCGGCAAGGATGCGTACACCCACGTCCCGCTGACGCTGGATCACGGGACCTTCCTGCGCATGCTGGCCGAATTGCAGATCGGAATCATCGACGGCCACGGCACGGCGATAGGCAACGGCATCGGCGTGGCCTTGAACCGGCTGCGCCATTCGGAGGCCAAGAGCAAGGTCATCATCGTGCTGACCGACGGCGACAACAACGCGGGCAACATCTCACCTATGCAGGCCGCGCGCTACGCGCAAACGATGGGTGTGAAGATCTACACGATCCTCGCCGGCGATAACGGCGAAGAATCCGGCGCCGCCGCGCCGAGTTTTGCCCCCGGGGGCGGACAGCGGCAGCGGCAACCGGTGAATCCGAAGCTGCTCGAGGAGATCGCGTCCCTGACCGGAGGCTCCCCCTATCTGGCCACCGACACCCGGGCGCTGGCGCGAAACTTTCAGAGCATCCTCGAAGACCTGGAAAAATCCCGGTTGCGCGATCGCGGAATCATGTACGGCGAGCTNNCTGCGGTTGACGCGCTGGAGGCGGCTGCCTTGATGCGTTTCGGCGATGCGCGTTTGTTGTGGCTGCTGCTGAGTGTTCCGGTGGCCGTGCTGGCGTATGCCTTCTTCTTTCGGACCCGCCGCCGGCTGCTGGGCCGGCTGGGGCAGGTGGAGATGATCAAGCGCATGACCGCCGGGGTTTCGGTCCCGCGCAAGGTCTTGCGGGCGGCGCTGGTGGTCGCGACGCTGGCGCTGACGGCTGTGTCGCTCGCACGGCCCCAGGCCGGGGGGCGGGCCAAGCTGACCCGCCAACGCGGAATGGATCTCGTGGTGGCGCTCGATTTTTCGAAGTCGATGCTGGCCAAGGATGTCTATCCTTCGCGGCTGGAACGGGCCAAACGCGAGCTGGAACGTTTGATGGACCACCTGGCGGGTGACCGGGTGGGCCTGGTCGCGTTCGCCGGGGAGACCTTGACCTATCCGCCAACGACAGACTATTCGGCGGTCAAGCTGTTCTGGCGGGATCTATCGCCCTGGGACATTCCGGTCGGCGGCACCGCCATCGGCCGAGCGCTGCACGCGAGCACGGAGATCTTGACCCGGCTGCGCAGCAAGGAGGGGGGATCCGCGACCCCCGCGGCCGACGGCAACGGCCGGTCGCAGGTGATCTTGTTGTTGACCGACGGGGAGGACACCGAAAGCGAGCCTCTGGAGGCGGCCGATGATGCCTCGAAGGTCGGGATCAAGGTGTTCACCGTCGGTATCGGATCGCGCTCGGGTGAATTGATCCCGCAGTTCGACGAGAAGGGCGAGGTGACCGGGTACGTGAAGGATGCCGACGGAAAGTACGTGACGTCGCGGCTCGGGGAAGAGACGTTGATGCGCATCGCGCAGAAGACCGGTGGTGAGTATTTTCATGCTGACGCGCGCCAGTTTGGGGTCGAGCAGGTCGAAGCGGCCTTGGCGGGTTTGAAGCGCAGCGAAAACGAGGCCCGGTTGGTCAAGGAGTACGACGAGATCTATGAGATTCCGCTGCTGCCGGCCTTCCTGTTGCTGGTGGCCGAAGCTTGCATGAGTGACCGAAGGGGCGCCGGCCGCGCCCGTTTCGGCGTGACGGCCAGCGGGGGAGCGCGATGACCAGGGGCCGCATCCGTGCGCGCGCCGGCCGGCCGACCGGCGCGCCGCGATCCGCGGGGGCTCTTCTGTGTCTGGCGGCTCTGTTTCCGTTTCTGGTCGGTTTCGATCTCGTGCGCAGTCGCAGTGCCCTGGTCGAGGAGGGCAATGCGCGAATGAAGGCGGGAAAGGCGGACGAGGCCCTGGCCGC
>PMNO01000520.1 GCA_003161835.1 Myxococcales bacterium
CAGATCCTGGCCTTCGAGTCGGGCGCCGGGGACGTCGCGGACCCCCTGGGCGGATCGTACGCCATCGAGGCCCTGACGACCGACATCGAAGCCCGCGCCAGCGCCGTGCTCGAACGCATCGACAAGATGGGCGGGATGATCGCCGCCATCGAGGCCGGAGTCCCCCAGCGCGAGATCGAAACCCGCGCCTTCGAACACCAGCGTGATACCGAAAGTGGCGAGCGCGTGGTGGTTGGCCAGAACCGATTCGTCGACGAGGGCAACGCGGTGGCGGGCGCCGACGATGGAATTGCGCGCCATCAACAGGACGCCCAGATCGAGCGGGCGCAACGGGACCGTTTGACGCGCCTGCGCCAGACCCGCGATGGCACGGCCGCGGCTCGGGCCCTGCAGGAGATCGACGTGGCCGCGCGCGGTTCCAGCAACCTCGTGCCCGTGATCTTGCGGGCCGTGAATCACCGCGTCACCCTCGGGGAAATCTCGGACGCGCTGCGCGGTGTGTTTGGCGTGTATCGCCCGCGATAGTCAATCGAAAATTCCACCGATTATCCGGGCCCAGAAATGGGCGTTGCGCGAGACGCGTCCGAGGAGTTAGCTTTGGGCTGGGTTACGGGGGGCGAACGCGATGACGAAGTCCGACTTGATTGAGCGAATGAGTGAGGCACGCAAGGTGCCCACGGGCCGGGCGGAGCAGATCGTGAATGCGATCTTCGACGCAATCGAGCAGGCGCTCAACCGGGGCGAGCGGGTGGAGATTCGGGGCCTCGGCAGCTTCGAGGTGCGCGACTATCGCGGCTACACGGGAAGAAACCCACGTACCGGGACCACGGTCGAGGTCAAGCCCAAGCGGCTCGCGTTTTTCAAGGTCGGCAAGGAACTGAAAGACCGTGTGCAGCGCGGGGCTCGCGGCGCGGCGGGTGCCACACCCGGCGTCGCCATCGGCCCAGGCAACGGCAAGGCGGCTCCCGCGGCGCGCCCGGGTGCGAGCACCAGTAGCGAAGCGCCGCGCGCCAATCCTCGTTCGCCCATTCAAGAGCACGTGGTCGGCGTCGCGCGCTAGTCTGCTCGCGACAGGCGGCGCAGGCGCAGGGGTGCCGCTACAATGTGCCGGGCCAAGGCCGCCAGCAGGCTTGCGCTCTTGTCGGCGAGCACCTCGGAACCACACACGCGCGACGCATACAGCTCGCGCATGCGCCGATCGAACATCACCAGCGATAGCCAGAACCGAGAGGCTCTCGGGCCGTAGAGACACCTCGCCAGACGGCGGTCCAGCGCGAGTTCCCGACCCACGGTGGCCAGGCGCACGCGGCGCGTGTAGGTGGCGAACGACAAATCCCCGGAGTTCAGCGCGTGCTCGACGGCCTCCGCCGCGACGAGGCCATGCTCCAACCCGACGGCGATGCCCTCGCCGGTGAGCGCGTCGATCCCGGCCGCGTCGCCGACGCAGAGGACATGGGGACCGGCCAGCCGCGCGCGGGGCGTGTAGGGCCATGCGGGCCAGCCACGGGCTGTGCTCGGCAGGGTCACGCCATGGCGGGCCAAGGTTCGGTCGAGAATACGCAAGATGTCGCCACTGCCCAGCCCGTGCGCTGAGGCCGACGTGTGCATCGCCCCCACGTTCAACCTGCCACCCGCCACCGGAAACAGCCACACGTAGCCGCGCAGGCCGCACTTCATGGGGGAAAAATCGTAGATCATCTCGTCGGCGAACGGCCGGGGAGCCGGAATCTCGAGCTTGAACAGACGCAGGGGGCGAGCCCGCAGTTCCGGCTCTCCGGCCAACAACTGCTTGCGCACGCGGCTACCCGCGCCGTCGGCGCCGATCAGGACGCGCGCCAGCAGCCGGCGTCCCTTCGATGTCGTGACGCGAACGACGCCGCGGGCGCGATCCACCTCGTGCGACATCACACCCTCGGCCTCGACGACGATCACGCCCTGTGATCGCGCCTGCACGACGAGATCGGCGTCGAACTCCTCGCGCCGGACCACATCCACGGGTCGTTCCAGGGCCACCGTGCGCGCTTCCGTTCCGTACACGATGCGCCCGCTCCGGCACGGCACCGCCGGCACTCGAACCGCGAGTTGCAGGCTCTCGAGCGCCGCGCGGGCGTGGCCGGTCAACCCTCCGCCGCAGGGTTTTTCCCGGGGAAACCGGGCCTTGTCGAAACACACGATTCGGCCCGCCTCGGCCAGATCGCGCCGCCGCCGGGCCAACGCCACCGCCGCCGCAATGCCCGCCGGACCCGCGCCGGCGATGATGATCTCGGCATCCATCCCGATGTGGACCGGAGACTACAGCGACGGCTTGGCCAGGAGCCGTCCCTGGATCGTCAGGGTAATCGCCCCCATGGGGACGGGAGTGCCGCCCGGAATCAGCAGCGTCGTTCGGCCGAGAAACACGAACGGTGTGCCGAAATTGTGCGCGAAANNNCTGATGGTGACGTCGAGGACGCTTTGTTTGCTGTATCCAGAGAGTTGGGGAGCGCTCTTGAGATCGACCATTTGCGGTGAGGTCTCGATGGTGGCGACGAGGGCGCAGGTCGGGCTGGGCGCCTCGGTCGCGCACGTCACAAGGGCGCAGTCGAGGCCCGCGAGAGTCGCCGCCGCGCAACACCCCGCCGCGTCCGTACAGGCCAGCGACGGCAGGGAGGCGGCGGGCAGGTTCACCCCGGCTTGCTTGGTGTCGAAAGTGTAGCTCCGCTCGGGGAGATCGAACCCGATGGACGCGATGTCCGAGCTGATGAGACCGCACCCCGCCACGGACGCGAAGAGCACCGACAACCCGCAAACAGCCGCCGAGCTTGAAGACGTCATGACCATTAGTATCCCCCGCGCAGATGAGTCATCAAGACATTCGCGGCGGTTTCAGGATCCAACTTGAGAGCGGCCACATCGTCGGCCAGAGACGCGCCGGAGCCCCCCGGGGCGAACGCCGCGCGTACCGCCGCGTCGGTACGTGCCATCACCACGGCTCTGATCCGGGCCTCGGCGCGTCGGCGACCACGCTGTCCTTCTGGCACCAGTGTCCTGGCGAGGATCACCCCATCGATGGCTGCCACCAGCTCGTCGACCCCTTGGCCCGTCAGTGCCACGGTCTTGACGATGGGAACGTCCGCCGGTCTCGAGTCCGACGCGGAACCGGACGCGGACTCCGCTCCGGGCTCCGCTTCCGCCAGCGCCGATCGCGAGGCGCTGGCGTGGCGAAGGCTCAGCATGGCCTGCAGATCCCGAACTGCCGCCTCCGCCCCTGGACGATCCGCCTTGTTGAGCACCAGCACGTCCGCGATCTCCAAGATGCCCGCCTTCAAAGTCTGAACGTCGTCGCCGAGGCCCGGCGTCATGACCACCACGGTCACGTCGGCCGCCGCCGCGACCTCCACCTCGGACTGCCCCACCCCGACCGTTTCAATCAAGATTCGCGAGAAACTACCCGCCAGCAGCACCGCGGCGACGTCCATCGCCGATCGCGACAGGCCCCCTGGTGCGCCCCGAGAGGCGACCGAACGAATGAACACACCCTCGTCGGTGGCGTGGCGCTGCATGCGCACGCGGTCGCCAAGGACCGCGCCTCCACCCCGGGGACTGCTCGGATCCACCGCCACCACCCCCACCCGCTGATGATGTGCGCGCGCGTGCGTGATCAGCGCATCGACCAGGCTCGACTTGCCCGCCCCGGGGCCGCCCGTGATGCCCACGACGATGCCGCCCGGAGACGGGATCCCCTGGGACAAGTCGGCGGCGCCAGGGGCCTGCAGGGCCCGAAGCACGTCGCGCGCGCCGGCCCGATCGTCGTCCAGATCCCGAATCAGGGCGGCGATCGCGCGGCGATCGCCCCCGCGCACCCGGCGCACGCGATCGGCGTCCGTCACGCGGACGTCCGTGGCACCTCCGCCCCTCCCACACGCTCCGACCAGTCCTTGAGCAGCTCGCGCGCGATCACCATCTTTTGCACCTCGTTGGTGCCCTCGCCGATCTCGGCCAGCTTCGCGTCACGCAGGTACCGCTCGACATCGAACTCGCGCGTGTATCCGTATCCCCCGTGAATCTGGATGGCGCTGTTGCACGCGCGCATGGTCGCGCGCGCCGCGTAGTACTTGGCCACCGATGACTCGCGGGTGGTCCTCATCTTTTGGTCTTGCATCCAGGCCCCCCGCCAAACCAGGAGGCGCGCGGCGTCCAGCTCGGTGGCCATGTCCGCGAGCATGTGCGCGATCGCCTGAAATTCCGCGATCGGCTTCCCGAACTGAACGCGCTCCTTTGAATATTTGAGCGCCGCCTCGAAGGCCGCTCGCCCAATACCGACGGCCCAGGCGCCGATTCCGATCCGTCCCTTGTCCAGGATCTTGAGCGTGTCGAAGAAGCCCTGGTTGATCTCGCCCAGCCGCTGTTCGTCAGGCACCCGCACGTCCTCCAGGACGAGCTCGGTGGTGTCCGAAGCGTGCAGGCCCATCTTTTCAATCTTGCGCCCGGTGCGAAATCCGGGGGTCCCGCGTTCCACGATGAAAGCCGTCAAACCCTTCTGCTTCAATTCGGGGGCGGTGGACGCCAAGATCACATAGATCTCGCCCACCGACCCTTGCGTGATGAACGTCTTGGATCCGGACAGCGCCCAGCCGTCACCGGTGCGCACCGCGCGGGCCTGGGCGGCCCCCGCGTCCGACCCCGAGCCCGGCTCGGTCAGCCCCCAGCCCCCGAGCACCTTTCCGCTCGCCAGNNCCCGTGCACAGCGAATTGTGCGACGCCATGGTCAAGCCCAGCGACGCGTCGGCGCGCGCGATCTCCTCCAGCGCCACCACGTAATCGAGGAACGTCATCCCGGCGCCACCGTATTGCTCGGGAATCTGCATCCCGAGCAGGCCCATCGCGCCCATGGCCGGGATGATTTCGTGGGGAAATTGCTCTTCGCGATCCCACCGCGCGGCGTTGGGAATAATTTCGCGCAAGGCAAACCCGCGCACCGTTTGTTGCAAGATCTGCTGTTCCTCGGAAAGGTCGAAATTCATGGTCTGATCCCGCTGATGGTGGTCACGGCTCGTCCGCTGGCCTTTCCGCTCGCGCCGCCCCTTTGGAAGGTCGCGCGGAAGGTCGCGCGGTCCCCATCTTGAACCGTTCCTCAGGGCCAGCGGGGGCATAGATTTGAATCGCGATCGTCTTTTCGGATCCCTTGAATCTCGCCGCGTGGGGCTGATTCTCGGGCAGGTGAATCGCCTGCTCGGGCCCGAATGGCACCCTTTCGCTGCCGATCTGCACCTCGCCGGCGCCCGCCAGGATGTACAGGATCTCGGCGGATTCGGGGTGGGCGTGGCGCGGGATCTCGGCGCCGGGCTCGAACTCGCCCACCGCCAGGGCGACCGCGTCGTTGCGGGTGATGGCCGGATCGAGCAACAGATGAATCTTCGTCTTGCCCCCGGGTTGGGGATAGATCGTGGCCCTGTCGAAGGACTCGACCGCGAATCGCGCCCCGGCGGGCAGAGTGGCCTTGCCGCCGTTGCGGATGACATCGAACGCCGCCCGCCCCTTCGGGTCGGTCGGATCCCGATACACGCGCTCGGGACCCGGCGGAGCGAACACCTGCAGAATCTCGACCGCCGCCGTGCGCACCATGTTCTCGATGACGTGGGGCATTCCCGCCGGGATCAAGATCGCGGTCCCCTCGGTCACCAGCTCGGGGGTCACGCCACCTGGACCCAAGACGCGGGCCCGGCCCTTCTTGATGTACAGCACCTCGGTGCCCGGATGTTTGTGCATGGCGATGCGATTGGCGGGCGCGATGGTGAGCAAGGACAGCGACGCCTGCGTCGCCCGCATGTTGACCCCGTCGACCAACACCTTCACCGAGAACGGGGGCGCGCCGGCGAGTCCCGAGGCCTTGCCCCCGGCCCTCCCATTGC
The DNA here is from genome assembly GCA_003161835.1 of Myxococcales bacterium. Lineage (GTDB taxonomy): Bacteria > Myxococcota_A > Polyangia > Fen-1088 > Fen-1088 > FEN-1088. Next base: position 5,892 of record PMNO01000520.1, read on the forward strand.
GCCTGCCCTTGCCCTTGTTTCTGGCCATCTGGGCCGCCGCGGGTCCGCGTTCGGGGGCATCCGCGGTCTTGATGGAAAACTGCGCGGCTTGTCCTTCGAACGCCAGCGGCACGATGACGGTGCTGCCCGCCACCACGCCACGAATCGTCCAGCCCATCGCGCTGTCCGACAGGCAGGCCAGAAGGACCGGCGACGTCGCCGCGGGCTCCAGCGGGACGGCGCGTGTCACCTTACCCTCGTCGCCCACATCAACGGCCAGCTCCACCTTGCCCGCCACGTCCAAGGTGTCGGCCAGCGCCTTTTCGAAACAGCGATTGACGTCACCCCCGTATTTTTCCAGCGCGGCCTGCAACGCGCGGGAAACCCGCTCTTCTTCCGTCTCGGTGTTGGCCAGGGCCAAGGTCGGCTTCGGCCATAGCGTGAGGGTCGCGGCCGCGACCAGAAATCCCCACCCAGCTGCTCGTTTCACGCGGCGGCTCCTTCCAGACGCGGCCTCAGCTCGCGCTCGATCCATTCAACAATGTCGTGCGACGCGGTCCCCGGCGTAAAAATCGCGGCCACGCCCAGCTTCTTCAAGGCATCCGCGTCTTGCCGCGGAACAATCCCGCCCCCGAACACCACCACGTCACCGGCGCCGCGGGCGCGCAGCGCATCCAGGACCGCCGGGAACATCGTCATGTGCGCGCCCGACATGACCGACAGCCCGACCGCATCGGCCGATTCGTCGACCGCCGTCGCCGCGATCATCTCGGGGGTCTGGTGCAACCCCGTGTAGATGACTTCGTAACCAGCGTCGGCCAGAATTCGGGCGACGATCTTGGCGCCTCTGTCGTGCCCGTCGAGTCCCGGCTTGGCGACCACGATGCGGATCTTTCTCGACGGAGACAGGGGCACCGAAGCAGTCTAACGCAACCCCCTGCGGGGGGCGATCGCGACGACCCTTCGAACTTTGGTTCCCGGGCGCGGATGGCGTACAAGTGAGGGGTGCCGCCTACCCCGGCCAACGGGCCCCTGCTGATCGTGAATCCCGCCACCGGGGCGAGGATCGCCGAATACCCGGCCGCCACGCGTGCCCACGCCGAGGCCGCCC
>PMNO01000416.1 GCA_003161835.1 Myxococcales bacterium
CAGACGGTTGACCAGATTCAGCAGCAGGTCCGCCGAATGATCGTTGACCCAAAGGCGAAAGGAGCCTACGCGGACTTCGCCACCCAGTGGCTGAGCCTCACGCAACTACCCACCGCGCTGAAAGATCCGAGCCTGGCCTTTACGCCACAGGTGGCTCAGTCGATGTTGGCCGAGACCGGGGCGTTCGTCTCCGATCTGTTTCTCGGTCCCCAAGCCACCGGCAGTGTGGACAGCCTCCTGACGTCCCGCTCGTCGTTTGTCGATGGAACCCTGGCGAAGATCTATGGCTTGACGGGCGTGACCGGTACGACGTTGCAGCCGGTGACGTTCAATGCCTCGCAGCGCGCCGGGATTCTCACCCAGGCCAGTTTCTTGACGATGCACGGCTCGACGGACGGATCGTTCCCCGTCCGACGGGGCGCGCAGGTTTACCGCCGGCTCTTCTGTAAGGAGGTGGAGCTCCCCGACAATGTGCAGGTCGTGGCTCCTCCACCTGCCCTACCAGGGCAAACGACGCGCCAGCGGTTCGCGCAGCACGCCATGAATCCCTGCGCCGGATGTCACGCCCTGTTCGAGCCAATCGGGTTCGCGTTCGAGAACTACGATGGTCTGGGCGGCTATCGGACCACCGACAATGGACAGAATGTCGACGCGACGGGGACGCTGAATACTGCCGGCGGCCCGATTGTGTTCAACAACGCCATCGATCTGGCCACCGGGCTTGCCAAGAACCAAGAGGTCCGCGATTGCATAGCCACGCAGTGGACCCGGTACATCCTCCGTCGCCGCGAGGGCCCGGGCGATCTGGCGTCGCTCCAGCACGCGCGAGACGCGTTCCGGGCGGCATCGTACGACATGCGCGAGTTGCTGGTGGCCATCGCGACCAGCGACGCATTTTCGCACCGGACCCTTGCCGCCGGCGAGGTCGGCCAATGAGCGACTGGGACCTCCGTCGTCGGGATTTACTCAAGACGCTGGGGGTTGGCGTCGGGTGTCTCCCTCTGCTGTATTCGAGCAAGGCCTGGGCGGCGGGAACGAGCGGCGCTCCGAAGAAGCTGGTCATCATAGCCACCACCGAGGGCTATCGAATGACCACTTGGCGCCCCAAGGACGGGTCTCTCCTGACGCAGACCCTGCCTGATTCATCGAGCGCGATGGAGCCGCACAAGGCGGATTTGATCTACATGACGGGGCTGACCCACCCGACTTTCGGCGGGCCTCGACACGGCGGTTTCCCCACTCAGCTGACAGCGGGACCCAACAGTGGGGTCAACGAGTACCGGGTCGCCTGGAGTCAGTCGATCGATCAGGCCGTGGGTAGCGCCATCGCCAAGACCGCCAGCCTCCCCAGGACCACGCTGAATCTCGGCGTCCTGTCCTCGCAGGGAATCATGGGCGAGGGAAACAACTCGAAGTGGTGCATCTACAAGGGCAAGGATCAGCCAGTTCTTCCCGAGCAGGATCCCTGGAAGACGTACGGCGACATTTTCGCTGGTGCGATCCCGAACACGACGTCCGCAGTGACACCCACGAGCACTCAATCCGCGGTCACGAAGATGATGGCCCAGCGAAAGAGCATTCTCGACTATGTCGGCACCGATCTGGAGAAGTTTGCAACTCGGCTCGGAACCGACGACAAGGCGCTCATCGGCGGCCATCTTCAGGCCGTGCGGGATCTCGAAAAATCGCTTCAGGCCCTGCCGTCGACCCCGGGTACGATGGCCGCGGCGTGTGGGGTGGTGCCTGGCGGCTCCGTGGCTGCAACCGACCCATTGAACTACGCGACCCTCGTCAAGGTTCAAATGGACTTGATGATTGCGGCCCTGCAGTGCGGCGTCACGCGAGTCGTTACCTTGCAAATGGTCGACGCGGGTGGAACCCATATTCCCTTCAACTTCCTGCCCGGGATCTCGGGCATGGGCTTCAACGGCAGTTCATTGCGCACCTGGCACGATCTCTCCCACAATCCTCTCACCGGGAACGTCGACATGAAGAGCATGGTCGACAAGTGGTGCATGGGGCAGTTCGCGTCCGTGCTCGACAGAATGAAAGCCATCGCCGAGCCGGGCGGCACGATGCTCAGCAATAGCGCGGTCCTCATCACCAATCATATGGAGGACGGCTCGAACCACGACACGCAGAAGCTGCCCTGGATGCTGGCCGGAAGCTGCCAAGGATATTTCAAGACAGGACAGTGTGCGGTGACGGCCGGAAATCCCATCGGGGGCGTACTGGCCCACGTGTACAACGCCATGATTCCGGAGGCGCCGGTAACCTACTTCGGTGATGCCACCTACGGTAAACCATGGGCCGGAATACAGGCTTGAGCAGGCGGGGGCAGGCGAAGCCGGGACGGGCGCAGATGAACGGCCGAGGCGCCCGCGCGTCGTTGCGACTATCGGAGGGTTTTAGTTTTCTGCCAAAGCCCGCCAATTGGGAGGAATTGTCATGAGCGACTGGGAACTCCGGAGACGTGATCTGCTCAAGACCCTTGGCGTGGGGGTTGGATGTCTGCCGTTCATTCACTCGAGCCGCGCGTGGTCCGCAGGTTCCGGCGCTCCAACAAAGTTGTTCATTGTCGCGAGCACCGAGGGATATCGCCAGGACAACTGGCGGCCGAAGGATGGCTCCCTGCTGACGCAGACCCTTCCCGACTCCTCGTCCCCCATAGAGCCGCACAAGGCGGATCTTATATTCATGCCCGGACTGACCCACCCGACCTTCTCGGGTCCCAGGCACGGGGGGTTCTGCAGTCAACTCACCGCGGGCCCCGTCAGCGGTGTGGGCGAGTACCAGCAGGCCTATAGTGCCTCGCTTGATCAGGTGATTGGCAACGCGCTGGCCAAGACCAGCAACGTTTCCCGCGCGCAGCTGAACCTGGGCGTCATGACCAGCGGAGGAGTCACGCCGGAAGGCAACAACTCGAAGTGGTGCATTTTCAAGGGCAAGGACCAACCTGTCATCCCGGAACAGGATCCGTGGAAAACCTACGGCGATATTTTTGCCGGCGTGACCACCTCGACCGCTCCCGCGAGCACGCAGGCGGCCGCCACGAAGATGATCGCCCAGCGCAAGAGCATCCTCGACTTCGTGGGCGCCGACCTGGAAAAGTTCGCCACGCGCTTGGGCACGGACGACAAGGTGATAGTGGGCGGTCATCTCCAGGCCGTGCGCGACCTTGAGAAGGAGCTCCAGGCGGTGAGTTCCACCACGGGTGCGGGCCAGACCCAGTGTGGGTCGGGGTTGACGCCGGCCACGCCCATCAGTGCGACCGACACGAGCAAGTACGCGGACGTCCTCAAGGTGCAGATGGATCTAGGGGTCATGGCCCTGAAGTGCGGCGTCACGCGCGTGGTGACATTGCAGATGATCGATGCCAGCGGAAGCAGCATCCCGTTCAATTTTCTGCCGGGAATCTCGGGCATGGGGTCGGGGTCGGTAGGGACCTCGCTGCGAAGTTGGCACGACCTCGCGCACAATCCGGTCACCAACAACGTCGACATGAAGAGCATCGTTGACAAATGGTGCATGGGCCAGTTCGCGGCCTTGCTGGATCGAATCAAGGTTGNNAAGCTGCCCTGGATCCTGGCCGGGAATTGCCAAGGGTATTTCAAGACCGGGCAGTGCGCGCTCAGCGCCGGGAACCCGATCGGCGGGGTGCTCGCCGATGTGTACAACGCCGTCATTCCGGACGCGCCCGTCACCTACTTCGGCGACGCTACCCGCGGCAAGCCTTGGGTTGGGCTCCGCGCCTGACACGACAGGCCGACCAACGCCCGTTTGGCGGGATATCGAACTCCGAGGGCTTGTCGCAAGGGCGGCAGGTGGTGTGACCGCGGCTGTGCTATTCTGAAGGNNGGTGGAACAGGGAACACTGATGGTGCGTGCCAGCGCATCCGGCGGCCTGGTTGAGTACTACTATCCCGGCCGCAAGCCGCTGGTGACGGCCGCGAGCAGCTTTGGGGTGGGACCGCCGTCCATCACCATTGGGGATCCGTTCCTGGGCGCGATCCGCTCGCGACCGAACCCGATGACCTCGGTCTTGTTGTCGATGCTGATTCCAGGAGCAGGACACATCTACGCGGGACGGGCTGGTAGCGGGGTGGCGTGGATGGCCACCACCCTCATGGGATATGCCTGCTGCTTCTTGCCCGGGCTTTTCCTTCATGGCCTTTGCCTGGTCAGCGCGGCGCGAACGGCGCGGGTCTAGGCCCCTCGACCGCCCTGCCCCATTGGCCACGCATCCGCTAGGTATTTTCTAGGCTCTCTTCCTTGCGTCGGCGGAGAGCGCGCAACTCTTCCAGCGCCTTTTGCCCAACGGGACCTCCAGATTCGAGCCCCGCGACCACTTCGCCGATAACGCGAACGTCGTCCTCGACCTTGGCCCGCAGGGCCATGTGCATGTCGCGGAACGACCCGTAGAACTCCTGGAGTTCGTCCCCCTTTCGCAGTGTCGCGGGAACCGCGCCCAGTCGATTTTCGCGCACACGGGCGAAGAACGACGTGATCTTGAACAGAGGGCCGGCGACTTTGTGGGTGATCAAGATGCCGACCGCGCTGATCGAAATGACCAGCACGATCCCGAACCCGACGATGCCCCAGAGCACCCAACGATCGCTGGCGGCGAACTGCCCTTGCAATTCACCCGCGACGGCCGGATCCGCCATTCCCGAGAGTTCGATGACCTTCGAGATGTCCCGCGTGGCCTGATACATCTTGTATCCCAACCCGGCGGTCAAGAACACCGCCACGATGACGATCGTCATCGTGTAGCGAACCTGCAAACCAACATCCAGAAGGTAGTTCCGCATTCTGCGGCGGTACTTGGGTGCGCCAATCGCGCTGGGTGCGGTGTTCATCTGATGAAGCCTCCGAAACTGTCCGACGACGGGTTATCCAATTATCCACCTTGGGCTTTCAAGAACTTTGCGAGATCCTCGGCCAACTGCGCGGCGGTTGCCTCGAGGCATTCGCGGCGGGCGTTCTCGCGGTCGCGCGGCCTCAGACCCGACTGTACGCTGGCGTCGGCGCTGGTCCATGAAATGATGCTTTTCGAGGGCCACCGCGCGACCATTACCCGCACGCCGCACGAAGTCTCGCTGGCGCCCGATGCGGTCGTGTCGTCCAACCGGGTGACGTTGCCGTCAATCCAAAACGCCGTCGCCCCCGCTGCCNNACGGCGTCCGGGGATGCGTTCTTGGTGCCGCCTGTGAACGGGCCGAAGTTCAGATAGACCTTCGCACGCCTTGCTGCTCCGGCTGGTCCAGACAAGAGGGCGATGGCCTTTTCGGTCTGGGTCTTCACGAAAGGATCGAGGTCGCGCTTGACCAGCGAGCGCAGAGAATCAAGTGCCGAGGCGTCGCCAATCTGGCCCAAGGCTTGGGCCGACATCGCCCGAACGGTTCGGTTCTGATCCCCGAGGGCTCTCGTCAGGCAGGCCACCGCGGACGCGTCGCCCAGTTTTCCCAGGACCAATGCCGCCTGAACACGCACCTTGAAGTTTGCGTCGTCGGTGAGCGTACGGCAGATTTCCGGCACGCGGGCGGTGCCGGCCGCCGACACGATGAAGGTTGCGCTACCACCGATCGTCAAGGCGACCACGATAGGCGTCAAAGCCCACAGCGCTCTCATGCGCCTCGATCGACGACCGGCAGGTCCGCCGGCTTCTCCCTTCACCCGGCCCGCTTTCTTGTGTCGGGACGTTTCAGCGACTCACCGAGGTTGAAGGCAAAAGCGAGACCGCCACCGGGGACATCCTCGACCCATATCTTCCCGCCGTGGAGCTCGACAACCGCGCGCGCCATGGCCAGGCCCAAACCGTACCCGACCGGCTTCTCGTGAAGCTGCGCGTAAGGTTCGAACATCTCCTGCTTCTCGGCGGTGCTGGCAATCGGTCCCGAGGATCCGATCCATACGGAGATTCCGCCCTCGCTGGGGGTGATTCGGACCGTCGTCCTGCCCTTTCCGCGCCGCACGCAGTGCATGACGAGGTTCACGAGCACCCGTCGCATCAGTTCCGGATCGGCGTCAACGGCGCGCTCGTCGGCCTGGTTTTCCACGATCACCTCACCCATCAGGGCGGGGTTCTGGCCCAGTTCGGCGAAAATCTGGGCCGCCAATTCACCGACCCGAACGGGTACCGGCTCGATGACCAGCCGGCCGGTTTCAAAGCGATCGAAATCCAGCACCGTGTGCACGCTGTGCATCAACTGGTCGAAGACGGTCCGTGCGTCGCCGACGGCTTCCGAGAAATCCTGACGCCTGGGATCCGTCGCCGGTGGAGCAAAACGCGACAGATAGTCGACGTTTGCGCTCAAGGCCGCGACCGAACCCTGGAGATCGTGCAGCAGAAAAGCGAGCCATCGACGGCGTTCAGTGATCTCCGTTCCCTGAGTCCGCTGCTTGCGTTCCATCCGGCGATACAGGGCGCGTGTTCGGAGCAGCGCCCAGAGACGCGTTCGTCGCTCCTGCGGGTCGATCGACGGCGAGAACACGGCGTCGGCTCCGGCGGCCACCGCTCGCATCCGGAACGGCCGCAGGTCGGTCAGCGCCAACACGATGGTCGGCACGAAGTGCGTCCTGACGTTGCCCTTCAGACGCTGGCACAGATCTATCCCCCCCGTGGGCGCGATGCGGTCGTCGATCAAGATTACGTCCGGCGGGTGCATCAGCGCTTCCTCGAACGCGCTATCGGCGTCGTCCGAGGTGCGAACACTGATGCCCTGCTGTTTTAGAAAGGCCAAAACAGGCCGGGCGAGCCCACGGCCAGGTGCGGCCACCAACGCTTCGACTTGCGCTGGAAGCGTCAGAGCGTTGTTGTGAGTGGTCCTCTCGTCGGGCAACATTGGCCGCACCGCGACTTCTGGCGTGAAGAGCGTAACAGGAAGGATGCGCGATGTCATCCTGCCCGCCCGCGTGCGCCGTATGCGTCGAGAAAAGCGGTGATGTCGCGGCGGTATTCATCGAGGAGCGCGCCGCGCCCACCCGGGCCACAGACTGCCTGCAAGCGCACCCAATGTCCCCCCGAACACGTCCGCCATCACGTCCAGCGGGTCGGGAGATCGCTGAGGCACGAACATCTGGTGGATCTCATCGGAGACACCGTAGGCGAGCGCCATCAGCGCGGTCAGCAGAATCGCGTAACCGAGGCGCAGGCGCGTGGTCAATCGCAGGGCCCGAAAGGAGAGGATCCCCCAGACGCCGTATACGCCGCAGTGTGCAATCTTGTCGCTAAACGAAACGTCGAAGGTTGGGATTTCCTGTCCCGGGATGGACGAGAGCCCAAAGAGCACCGCTGCCCAGACAATCAGGGGCAACCACGCGCTCAGCTTGCGGACGAGGCCCGGCTTTTCCTTGTCAACGATCGGCGGGTTTTTCATGGCGGCTGGCCACGATAGCCGCCACCGGATCTGCCCACAAGACGCCACACTCCATGTCGGATATGT
>PMNO01000662.1 GCA_003161835.1 Myxococcales bacterium
GAAAAGCAGCGGATCATCAGGCGGATTCGGGCGTTGACGGCGGACGTCATTCTGATCGACGTAGGCGCGGGCGTCAGCTACAACGTGCTTGATTTCTTCGAGCAAGGCGCACAGCGGCTGCTCGTGGTCACGCCCCAGGTGACTTCGATTCAAACGGCCTATTCCTTCCTGAAGGGCGCCGTCATGCGGACCCTGCAACACCACGCCGAAAAATCCTCGGAGCTGGAACTCCTGGCGCCCGCCGCCAAGAGTGGCGAGAACGAAAAAGTGAGTCAGATCCTGGCCCGGGTGCGCGATCAATCGCCCGCCTTGGCCGAAGCCATCGACAAAGTTCTTGTCAGGTTCGGCGCGCAGATCGTGGGCAATCAGGTGTTCGAGGCGGGACAAGCGGGGATCTTCCACGCCATCACGCGAATGATTCAAGACTTCCTGGGGATCACCGTGCCCATCCTGGGGACGGTACGCGCGAGCCGGCGCATCCGCGAATCCGTCAATCTGCGCAAGCCGATGATGCTGGGTGGGACGGATGAAGACACCCGCGCTTTTCTGCAGATGGCCGAAGCCCTGCTGGCGGAGGACGTCGCCATCGACGACCTGCTGTCCGATGACACCGTCGAGCCACCCGCCGAGGCGCGCGCGGTGTCACGTCCCGGACGCGCGGCGCCGCCTCCTCTCGCGCCGCGGGACGCGTCGTCAACCGAGGAGCCGGCCGCCGAGCGGGCCGCTGCGGCACCGGACGCGCTGGAAGACGCGTTCGACAAGACGCCGACCACCGCGCCCAAGATTCGCATACCAGGCCCCGTCACCGCGGGCCTGACCATGGCAGGCCCCGCCGCGGCACCACCGATCGTGGACGTGATCGCCGCTCCGACCGCGACGCGATCCACGCCCAACGCCCTCTTGGAACCGTACATGCGCCGCTCAGAACGGGTGGAAGTCGATTGGACCGGCAGCCTGCGCGATAGCGCCGGCGTGCGCCCGGTGCGCATCGTCGAAATATCCGACGGGGGCGCCGTCGTCCAGACCGCGCAATCCCTGGAGTTGGGACAAGATCTCACCCTCGTCTTCGAGCAACTTGCCGCCCAGCCACAAGCGCGAGTGAAGGTCATCCGCCGCTCCGCAGTGGGTTTCGTTGTGGAGGGAGCCATCCCCCCCGCCGTGACCGCCGCCGCCGCGCCGACCGCCGCGGCTCCCCGCCGGCTCGCGGGCTGACCACTTCNNTTCGTGGCGCGCGCAAGCTGGGCGGGGTGCCGCGGGTTGCGGTTGGCGTGGCGCCGGCGGCGTTCTCGGTTCAACGCCCGGGCGTTCGGAAAGGCAATGGCGGCGCTCAGGCAGCGGGTTCGGCGGCTGTCCCGACGCTGGGAATGGCGGTGCAGGACACGGGTGAACTCTGGACCGCCCGAGCCGATGGTGTCGACGCACGCCTGCTGCGCAAGCTGCGCGCCGGGGAGCTGCCCATCGACGCGCGCCTGGATCTGCACGGGCTGACGCGGACGCGCGCAACCGCCGCAATCAACGGTTTTTTGGCCGCCTCGCGCGCCGCCGGCCAGCGCTGTCTATTGATCATTCATGGCCGCGGGCTGCATTCGGGACCCAATGGCCCCGCCCTGCGTGAGGCGGTGCGCACCTCCCTGACGGCCGGACCCCAATCCGGCGCGGTGCTGGTTTGCTGCACGGCGCCGCCCGAAAAAGGGGGGGCGGGAGCGACGCTCGTGTTCTTGCGGCGTTAACTTGTCCTTGACACTTTCGGGTGTATACATCGGGACATTCCCAAAGGAGACAATCAGCAATGACCCGCATCGCCATCAATGGTTTCGGTCGCATCGGTCGACTTTTTTTTCGCGCCCTTTACACCCAGGGCCTGTTCGGCAAAGAGGTCGAGGTGGTCGCGGTCGGTGACATCGTCCCGGCTGACAATCTCGCCTACTTGCTGAAGTACGACTCGATCCAGGGCAAGTTCGAGGGGCAGGTGGGGTCGAAGAAATCCTCGCCCGACAAGGCGGATGATGATGTGTTGGTGGTCGACGGCAAGGACATCAAGGTCGTCAGCGCCAAGACGCCCGCCGAGCTTCCCTGGAAGGCCCTGGGCGTGGACTACGTGATCGAATCGACAGGCCTGTTCACCGAGGGTGAAAAAGCCAAGGGTCACATCACGGCCGGCGCCAAGAAGGTCATGATCTCGGCCCCGGCGAAGAATGAAGACATTACCGTGGTCATGGGCGTCAACCATGAGTCCTATGACCCCGCAAAGCACCACATCGTGTCCAACGCCAGCTGCACGACCAACTGCCTGGCACCGCTCGTCCACGTGATCTTGAAAGAAGGATTCGGCTTTGCCGAAGGCTTGATGACGACCGTCCACAGTTATACCGCCACCCAAAAGACGGTCGACGGTCCCTCCAAGAAGGATTGGAAAGGCGGTCGCAGCGCCGCTTTGAACATCATCCCGTCGACCACGGGCGCCGCCAAGGCGGTTGCCCTGGTCTTGCCCCAGGTGAAGGGCAAGCTGACCGGGATGGCGTTTCGCGTGCCCACCCCGACCGTGTCGGTGGTGGATCTGACGTTCAAGACCGAAAAGGACACCAGCCTGGCTGAAATCAACGCCGCGCTGAAGCGGGCCAGCGAGACATACATGAAGGGTTTCCTCGGCTTCGCCGTGGACGAGGTCGTTTCCAGCGACTTCATCCACGACCCGCGCTCCAGTATCTACGACGCGGGCAGCTCGATAGAGCTCAACAAGAACTTCTTCAAGCTCATCAGCTGGTACGACAACGAGTGGGGCTATTCGAACCGCTGCGTCGATTTGTTGCAGTACATGGTTCGCCGCGCCGGCTAAACCGGAGTGCCGCGGTCCCGCGGCGGGAGACCGTCGCGAGGGCATCGGAGCGCGCGATGAGCGAACGATAGGGAGAAAAGCGAACCCTCGGGATCCCCGGGGGTCAAGGTTCGGGGTGGGAGAGCCGAGATCTTCGGTGTGATCGGTTCACTTATCGCCGGATATCGGGTCGTGACCGAGTTGGGCGCGGGCCCCTCGGGTTCCGTCTACTACGCGGAGCATCCGGTCATCGGGCGGCGGGCCGCCATCAAGGTCTTGTCGCCTGCGATCAGCTCCGCACGTGAACGCCTGGACCGATACATCACGCACCTCAAGATCGTGAGCAGCATTCGGCACCCCAACATCGTGGACGTGTTGGACATTGGCCAGGTGCCGGCTGTCCCGTCCGCTCGCGGCTCGGGTTTGAACACCCCGCCGGACGCCGAATTGACCTTCGTGGTCATGGAGATGCTGGAAGGCGAATCGTTGGGTGAACGTCTGGAGCGCGTGGGCGCGCTGGACGAGGCGGCCGCGGTCCGGATTCTGGTGCAGATCGCATCCGCCGTCGGTGCGGCCCACGACCGCGGGCTGGTTCACGCCGCGCTCAAGGCCGAGAATGTGTTCATCACGAACAGCGTCGACTATCCAGACTTCGTCAAGGTCCTGGACTTCGGTGCCTACAAGCTCCAAGCGCCCGGTGCGCTGACGGCGTCTCACTATCTGGCCCCCGAGCTCACGGCCGAAGTGGAGCCGGACTCCGGCGCTGACGTGTATGCGGCCGGCATCCTGGCCTACGAGATGCTGGTGGGGGCTCCCCCCTTTGTGCGCGAGCACGAAGCGCACCTGGACCCCGAAGCCCGGCTTCCCCCGCTGCCTCCTCATGAGCGGCGGGCAGGGATTTCCCGGGCGCTGTCGGGCGTGGTGATGCGCGCGATAGCCCAGAATCCCGACCAGCGCTGGCCCAGCCTGCGCGACTTTCGCCGCTCCATCGAACGCGCGTCCTCGCCGGCCTCGACTGCCGTGGCCGCGGCCCCCACGGCCCTGCCCGAACCGGCGGGACCGGCAACCCCCGCGGAGGTGCAACGCACCGAACGCGTGCAGGCGAAGAAGGTCGGGCGTGCGCTATCGAACATCATCTTGCGACGGATCAGCGAGAACCGGTTGCAGCTGCCGTCCATGCCCCTCGTGGCGCTCAAATGTCTGGATGTTCTGCGCGATCCCAACGTCACCTTCGCCGACGTAGCGCGCGTCATCGAGCAAGATCCCGTCATCGCCAGCCGGGTGTTGCGGGTCGTCAACAGCGCGGCCTATTCCCGGCGTCACGTGGTCAAGACCTTGGATCAGGCCATCAGCCAGATCGGCGTGAAGCCGATGCGGATCTTGCTGGTCGAGGTGGCCGCCTGCCAGGTGTTCACGTCCCGCAGCGCCGGCATTCGTCAGAAGTTCAAGCTGATCTGGGAACACTGCCTGGCGGTGGGCATGTTGGCCCGCGATCTCGCCCACTGCCTGCGCAGTCGGGTCGAGCCGGATGCCGCCTACCTCGGGGGCCTGCTCCACGACATCGGCAAGCCGATCATTGGAGGGCTGCTGTTGGAAGCGGAACGCAAGCTCATCGAAGAGCTGGACGTCCCGTGGATGACGGAGTCCCTGTGGCAAAAGACCGTGGCCGAATCGCATCGGAGCGTGGGCGCCGCGGTGGCGGCGGCCTGGAAGCTGCCTGCCGAGGTCATCGAGGCCGTCGAGCGATGCGACAGCTACGATCGAGAGGCGGGCCCGCATGGGTGCGGAAATCTCGTGCGCTTCGCGAACACGCTCGCCAAGCGCGAAGGGATCTACGTCGGCGATGTCGGCGGAGACGAGATCATCGCCGCCGTCTTGCAGGGGCGCGCGGTGCTGGGGGTCGACGAAGCCACCGAGGCGACGTTGATCGCGACCCTGCGCGACCGCACCAGCGCGGTCACGGCCGGGCGTACCCACCGGTCCGCCGCGGGCGCCGACCGGCCTCATCGCGCCCGGACGGCGTAGGCAACGACCTTTTGTCGGCTCCCGCTATTCCAGCGCGCTCCCCCGTGTCTCGATCACGATCGGCATGAACAACAGGCCGGCGATGGGGACGATGGCAACGAAGGTCAACGTGGACAGGGTGCCGGCGAGGGCGTCCGGCCCGCGCGAGGCGAAATGCCCGACCAAAAACGGCCCGACCGCGGTCAGAAGGCGACCGACGTTGTAGCAAAACCCCGCCCCCGTCGCGCGGAGGCGGGTAGGAAACAATTCGGGCAGATAGTAGGTGAACGCCCCGAAGACGCCGAAGACGGTCAAGCCATCGAAAAAGTACAGACGCTGGCGCACCTCGGGGGCCAGGTCGAGATGAAACGTGGCGAAGAGCGCCAGGCCGGAGAGCGCATAGTAGAGCGCGAACATTTTCTTGCGGCCCAGGTACTTGGACGCCGGAATGGTCAGCAACGTTCCGATCAGCCCACCCAGGTTGAAGTAGCTGGTGGTGTGCGCTTTCCAACTCTCGATGAGGGCCCGGGTCGCGGCGAGATCGAGACCGCGCGTCTTTGCCGCCGCCTGAGCCAGGCCCGTCGACACGATCGGGATGAACGCATTCGTGCTCCACCACGTCACCAGTGCGACCAGGGCCATCGAAAACCCACTCAACGTTCGAGCGCGAAGGCCCGGGGCGAACAGCTCCCGCAGACGCGGCGGGGCCACGCCCGCGGCAGCGTCCTTCCAGCGCGCGGGCTCGCGAATGAACAGCCGAATCACAAACGCCGCGGCCGCCGGGATGAGGCCGCACAGGAACACGTAGCGCCACGATGTCTCCGGCGATCCCTTGAACAGGTTCCCCGCGATCTGGAAATTCACGAACGTCGCCAGGAACAGACCCATCGGCGCCGAGGTGTACAGGAGCGCGCCCGCCTCGACCCGCCGGCGCTCGGGCACGACCTCGGCCACCATGGCCGCGCCCGCCGCCCACTCGCCGCCGATTCCCAGGCTGGCGATCAGACGAAACAGGATCAGGATCGGCAGATTGGGGGCCGTCGCGCACGCCGCCGTGCCGAGCGCGTAGAGCAGCATGGTGATGAGCAACGTGCGCGTGCGCCCGATGCGATCGGCGAGCGCGCCGAACAGAATCCCCCCGGCCGCCCAGCCGATGAGCAGGATCGACGTCAGGGCCCCGCCCCAGAACAGCGTCGCTTTTTTTGCCGCCGCCGAACCCAGCGGGAGGCCCAGCAGGGCGGGGACGCAATTGGGCGCGACGTAGTTGAAGAGCAACCCGTCGAAGACGTCGAACCCCCAGCCGAGCCAGGCGGCGAAGAGCACGGTCCACTCGTAGCGGGTCATGCCCCAGAGCGCGGGCGTGCGCTCGCCGGTGTTCACGGTTCGGTGCCCGTGGGAAGGCGATCGCGCTGAGCCGCACCACAGAAATTGACCTGCTTGATCATCGGCGGCGGGTTCGATCGTTCCCGCTTGACGGTGGCGCGCCGAGTGGAGAAAGCGCGCGCCAGCCGGTCGTCCGATTTTTCGATGGTGGTCATCAAGGCCTTCCAGGCGGCGATGGCTGGCGGGTCGGTCTGGCCGGTGCCGGACGGGTTGGTCGTTCCTGGCGCGCTCTTCGTACCACCGTGGGAGGGCGGGGATGCGGGGGGCACGGGCGCCTTTCCTCCGATGGGGTTGGGCGTGGGCACGGCTGGTTCCGGAACCATCGCGATGAGCCCGATCAGCTCCTCCGCCTTCGCGCGATCGGTGGCCGGGTTGTCGAGCGCTGCCGCCAGCGACGGCACGAGCACGTGGTCGCGGAACTCTTCCAGATCGTCGGCGTCCACCTGGCACCAGAGCAACCGCGCGTGCAGACGTGCCACCGCGGGTCCCGACTCGGCACGTGCCAGCTGGATCAACTTGCGCAGGGCTTCGTCATAGTCACCTTGGGCTTCGCCGTAGGTCGACAGCATGACGTCCACCAGCTTGCCGCGGCATTCCGCGTCGCAGGAGTTGCCGAACATGTACGACACAAGCCACTTGCGGCGCTCGGCATGAAATCGAACCAGCTCGGTTTGTTCCGCGTTCGTGACCAGCTCTCCGGTCCGGGCGGTGGCCAGCACCAGCGCGGCCACCAGCCGCGCCCCGACCGAGCTGGCTTCGAAGTTCGTTATCTCGTTCCATTGCCGCCGCTCGTAGAGGTCCTGCAGCGTCGGTTCGAATAGCCACATCAACTTCGCCGGTTTGTCCTGCACCTCACGCTCGTCGCGTAACAGGACCAGGGGTCCCTGCGGGGCTTTACCCGCCGCGTTGGCGGCGCTCAATTCGTCCTGGATCAGTTGCGCGATACCGTCGGAACGATCCGCCATGCGATCGTTCTTGCAGATGGGCGCATTGCGCTCGACACCAAAGCGCTGCAGGCACGTGAGGAGGAAGGCGTGCTCGAGCTGGATGTAGTTCTTCTCGGAGGTGCTGGCCAGGACCGTTCTCATGTAGTCGGGATTCACCTTGCCGAGCTCGAGCGCGTAGGAAACGGCAAGCTCGGGATCCAGAATGCTGCCGCGGGTCAGCGACAGCAGGACCCCGAATCTTTGATCGGCGGTGTCCGACGCCTGGGACGCCAGCACATTCAGATTCTTGGCCAAGATCTCGGCGCGCGCGATCCGCCAGTCATTGTCCGCTTTGGTTCGCGCGATCGCTTGCTCGGACGCGGCCTGCCGCACAGCGGTTTGCGACTGGCGATATTGCCAGATCGACGTGGCGACCAGGCCGGCCACCCCGATCACGAAGCTGGATAGAAAACTGGAATACGTCGTTATGAAATGCCCCAGTCGAGAGGGAGTGGGCGGCAGGGGGCTGCGGTCGCCGGCCGAGCCGGGCGGGGGCGGGTCGGAGCTGGTGCTGGGCATGCGGGGGAACATAGCGCCGAACCGCGGCGTTCTGGTATGTCTGTCAGCCCGTGATCCGCTTGCTGGAACACCCGCTCGTCAAGTGGCTGCTGCCATTGCCGATGCTGGCGGCGGTGTTCCCGGTGATCTACCTGGTTTTTCGCGGCAGCTGGCGCGCCTTGGAGTCAGAGGCCCTGGAGCTGCGGCAACGTCTCGCGGCCGAAGGCCGGGTTGACTATCGCCCGTTGGTCACCTTGACGCTCGGGGCGCTGATTCTGACGATGCAGGAATACTACGGTCAGCTCGGTTTTTTCGCGCAGAAGGTGGCCCCGATCGTCGCTCACCTGGCACACACCGACCGCAATCCAATCCTGCGGGCCAACCTGGAAACGTACGCGGAGCTCTGCGGCCGGGTCTGGTGGGGCCTGACCCGCGTGGGGGGATACCTGGCCCCCTACCTGGTGTGGCGGTTTGCCTTTCCGCGCGACAGCCTCCGCGATCTCGGCTTGCGTTTCGCCGGGTTCCGTCAGCATGCGTGGCTCTACGCGCTGTTCGTCGTGGTCATGGTCCCGATCCTGCTGATCGTCTCGCGGCAATCGGATTTCGGATCGTATTACCCGATCTACTCGAAGGCGGGTCGTTCCTGGGCCGATTTCCTGGTGTGGGAATCGGTGTACATCGGGCAGTTCGTCGGCCTCGAAATGTTCTTTCGTGGCTGGTGGATTCGCACCACCCGCATCTTCGGAACCGGCGCCATCTTCTCGATGATCGTGCCCTATTGCATGATTCATTTCGGCAAGCCATATCTGGAGGCCTGCGCTGCGCTCATAGCCGGAGTGGTCCTGGGATCGTTGTCGATTCGGACCCGCAGCATCTGGGCTGGCGTCGCCGTTCATGTCACGGTCGCAATCCTGATGGATGTGTTGGCGCTCGACCACAAAGGCCAGCTGCCGACCGCGTTGACCGCGACGTCCGCACATCATTTTCACTTCCCCTTCTGGCGCCTCCTCATCTGGCTGGCGTGGGGTCTTGCGGGCGCGCTCTTGATCGCCAAGGTGGTCAAGGTCTGGCCCGCCGTCCGCACAGCCCGGGCACGGCGGCGGCTCGGATAGGGGCAAGCCAGACAGACCCAACCAGTCTTTCCGAATCGCGACTGCGGTAGCCTTTCCAAG
>PMNO01000083.1 GCA_003161835.1 Myxococcales bacterium
GTTGAAACGATCCTGGCTCATGCGGCTAAGGAAACACTAGCCTTTGTTTTCGCGCCGTGCACGGAGAACCCAGTTTCCGCGCTAGAATACCGGCTCCCATGGCAGCCACGACCCACCTGGTGCTCGACATTGAAACCATTCCCGACGCCGAGCTGTACACGCCGGCACAGCCGAACCCCGGAACCGAGCGGACGTTCCCGCCCATCTTCGCGTGCAAACCGGTCGTCATCGGCGTGATGTGGCTGGACGAAAACCTGGTCTGCAAGAAGACCGGCACCATCGGCGAAGGCAAGGACGAAGGCGGGATGCTGGCCGACTTCGCCGAGTTCATGGCCAAGTACGAGCCCACCCTCGTGAGCTGGAACGGACGCGGCTTCGACCTGCCCGTGCTCATGCTGCGCAGCCTGCGCTATGGCGTCTCGGCGCCCTGGTACTACCGCAACCGCGACTATCGCTACCGCTACAGCACCGAAGGCCACCTCGACCTGTGCGACGTGCTGGCCGACCACGGCGCCACGCGCATGACGTCGCTTCACGGCGCCGCCCGCTTGATTGGATTGCCGGGCAAGGACGGCGTCGACGGCAGTCAAGTCGAGGCCCTCTATCGCACGGGCCAGATCGAAGCCCTGCGCGGCTACTGCCTGTCGGATGTGGCGCAAACCGCTTTTCTGTTCCTGCGCTACCGCCTGCTTTCCCGTTTACTCGACCGCGCCACCTACACCGCCGTGGCGACCAACTTGCTCGCCGCTATCTCCGAAGATCCGCGATTGGCCTCGCTGGTCGCGCGCATCGAGCGCGCGCGTCTGCTACTTGAGTAGGCGTCCGTCGGAAAGCCGCGCTAGCATTCTTCAGCCGATGCGCGTTCTGCTCATCACACCGCCCATGGTGCAATTCAACACGGCCTACCCGGCCGTGCCAGTGCTCGCGGGGTTCTTGCGCGACAAGGGCCACGAGGTCGCGCAGGAAGATCTTTCGCTGGGATTGGCTCTGCGCTTGTTTTCGCCCGTTGGGCTGTCCGCCGTCGAGCGTGCCTTGCGCGGAAAGTTCAAGGGCCGGCGGAGGCCTGCCTCGGTCAGGCACCTCCTGCAACATGCACCGCGCATTCGCGCCACCGTGGCCGATGCAGTGCTTTTTCTGCAAGGACGCGCGCCGGATCTTGCTTCGCAGCTCGCGGCCCCGGCGAGCCTGCCCGAGGGATCGCGCTTCGAGGCCCTGCGCGGTCTGGTCGAGGGCGAGGCAGTGGACGTCGTCGCTCGCCACCGCGCCAGTTTGTTTCTCGACGAGATCGCGGACGCTGTGCGGGAAGGTCTGGACGACCGATTCGAGCTGGCCCGCTATGGCGAGCGTCTGTCCACAACGGGCGATTTCGAGTCGCTGCACCGAGCGCTGTCTGGGCGCCGCAGCCTTGTCGACCGCTGGATCGACGAGGAAGCCGAAACAGTTTGGCGCCGCCACCAGCCGCGCGTGGTGGGAATCACGGTTCCCTTTCCCGGCACGCTCTACGGCGCCCTTCGCATCGCCCGTCGGATGAAGGCGCTCGATCCGCGTCTGGCCACAGTTTTGGGCGGCGGCTTCGTCAACACCGAGCTGCGCGAGCTCTCCGATCCGCGCGTCTTCGACTATGTCGATTTCGTCACCCTCGACGACGGCGAACGCCCGCTGCTCGCGCTCATCGACCACCTGCGGGATCCGACGGCACCGTTGCTGCGCACGTTCGCGCGCGAAGGGGATCGCGTCGTCTGGCGCACCGATCCGGCTCTTCACGATATCCCGCTGCGCGACGCCGGCACGCCCACCTACGACGGTTTGCCCCTGGATCGGTATCTGTCGCTGTTCGAGATGTTGAACCCGATGCACCGCCTCTGGTCCGACGGGCGCTGGAACAAATTGACCATCGCCCACGGCTGCTACTGGAAGAAATGCACCTTCTGCGACGTGACGCTCGACTACATCGGGCGCTATGACCTGGCGTCGGCCGACCTGCTGGTCGACAGGATCGAGGCCATCGTCGCCGAGACCGGTCAGTCCGGCTTTCATTTCGTCGACGAAGCCGCCCCTCCGGCCGGCTTGCGGGCGCTCGCCAAACGCCTGATCGCCCGCAACGTGGTCATCACCTGGTGGGGCAACATCCGCTTCGAAAAATCCTTCACACCCGAGCTGACCGAGCTGCTCGCGCGCTCGGGGTGCATCGCCATCTCGGGCGGATTGGAGGTCGCCTCCGATCGCCTGCTCGAGCTGATCAAGAAGGGCGTCACCGTGGAACAAGTTGCGCGCGTGACGCGCGCCTTCACGCAGGCGGGCATCATGGTTCACGCGTACCTGATGTACGGGTTTCCCACCGAGACAACCCAGGAGACCATCGATTCGCTGGAACGCGTGCGGCAGTTGTTCGCCGCCGAATGCCTGCAGTCCGCGTTCTGGCACCGGTTCGCGGCCACCGCACACAGCCCGATCGGGCGGCATCCCGATCGGTTCGGCATCCGGTTGCACGCGCTCCCAGCCGGGGCGCCCTTCCGTTTCGCGCGCAACGATCTCGCGTTCGACGATCCCACGGGAACCGACCACGACGCCCTGGGGGTGGGGCTGCGTCGCGCGTTGTACAACTACATGCTTGGCCTGGGACTGGATCACGACGTGCGCCGGTGGTTTTCAACGAATGAACCACGGGTCCCCGACGACCGCGCGCGCGGCGGCCGTCGCGGCAAACGCACGGTGCACGTGCCCGCGACCACGGTGCCCCCCCATTTCATCGCGAGAGCCCTCCGCCAATCCTGAGGGTGGGCGACGGTCCCGAACGCGCAACCCCCCTTGACAACCCTGGCCCTCCCCCTAAACTACCGCGCTCTTCGGGAGGCACCCCTTTTTCATGTACGCCGTAATTCAGACAGGTGGAAAACAGTATCGCGTCGAGCAGGGCGAAACCTTGCGCGTGGAGAAGCTGGATGGTCCTGCGGGAACCAAGTTCAGCTTCGAGACGCTCTTGTTCGCCGACGACGGAGGCAACGTGCGCGTCGGACAGCCGAAAGTCGCCGGTGTCTCCGTGGACGCGGAGATCGTCGAGCAAGGGCTCGGCAAGAAGATCATCATCTTCAAGTACAAGCGGCGCAAGAGTTACCGCCGCAAGGCCGGTCACCGGCAGCCGTTCACCGCTCTGAAGATCAACGCCATCAACGCCGCTTAGGAATCTGCAATGGCACACAAAAAGGGACAGGGCAGCTCGCGCAATGGACGGGATTCCCAGGGCCAGCGCCGGGGCATCAAACGTTACGCCGGCGAAGAGGTCTTGGCCGGGAACATTCTCGTGCGCCAGGTTGGGACCGTCATTCACCCCGGCCCGTTCGTCGGGCTCGGCCGCGATTTCACCTTGTTCGCTTTGCGCACCGGGACCGTGAAGTACTACAAGTCCGGGCCGCGTAGCCTGGTCAGCATCGTTCCCGCCGCCTGACCGGCGGTCGCACCGGTCGCCCAAGGGCCACCGCCGCCTCCTGGCCGCTGCCGTGAAGGTCCATGCAGTTCGTCGATCAGGTTCACATTCATGTGCGCGGGGGTAGCGGGGGCAAAGGGGCGGTCGCGTTTCGGCGCGAGAAATTCGTCCCCAAGGGCGGCCCCGCCGGCGGCGACGGCGGCGACGGCGGAAGCGTGGTTTTGACGGTCGACAGCGGGCTCTCCACGCTGCTCGATTTTCGCTACAAGAACGAATACTTCGCCCCGTCCGGAGAATCCGGCGCGAACAAGGACCGGTATGGGCACGCTGGCGCCAACCTGGTTCTCAAGGTTCCGCCAGGTACCCAGGTCTTCGACGCGGACGGGGGGGGCCTGCTGGCCGATTTGCGCCTGCCCGGGGAATCGTTCGTGGCCGCGCCCGGCGGCAAGGGGGGCCGCGGGAACATCCACTTCGCCACCCCGACCGATCGAGCGCCGCGCAAGTCCGAGCCGGGACTACCCGGGGAAGAACGACGGCTCCGCCTGGACCTCAAGCTGCTGGCGGACGTCGGGTTGCTCGGATTTCCCAACGTAGGAAAATCCTCGCTGATTGCCCGGATCTCGGCCGCCCGTCCGAAGATCGCCGACTACCCCTTCACCACGCTCGTTCCAAACCTGGGCATGGTCCGCCTGTCCGGCGAGCGATCGTTCGTGGTGGCCGACGTCCCCGGCTTGATCGAAGGCGCCCATCGGGGCGCCGGGCTCGGCGATCGCTTCTTGCGTCACCTCGAGCGTACCCGCGTTCTCGTGCACCTGCTCGAGGTCAGCGCTGCTCCGGGCCGCACCCCGCTGCGCGATTTTCTGGCCCTGACCCGCGAATTGAAGCTCTATGATCCTGAGCTCGCCTCTCGTCCCCAGATCGTGGTCTTGAACAAGCTCGACATCCCCGAGGTCAGTGGGAGGTACGCGCGGTTGGCGCGGCCATTCAAGACCCGCGGGATCCCCTTGCTGGCCATCAGCGCCGCGACGGGTGAAGGCGTTGGCCCGTTACTGGAAGCGGTGTGGAAAGAGCTCACGCGCCTCGCGCGCGAATGACCGATTCTCCTCGGGTTTGAACCCCCCACGTAGTTTGACCGACATAATGCGCCCTGATATACAGAGCGCCTTGGGGCCGTGCGTCGTGCCGTCGATTCAGTGATAGGCCTCCCTTAATGAGACGGAGCCAAAACCAATGACATTGTTGCGTAAGTCGAACCGTGGCGGTTCGTTGCTCCTTCTTGGGACCGTGGCTTTCGCCTCGGGGTTTGGTTGGGAGGCCCGGGCTCAGGCGCCCGCCTCCGTTCCCGCCGCCGCGGCGCCATCTGCTCCGCCCGTCGCCGCTCCGGCCCCCGGTTCCACCGTCGGCGGCGCCGCTCCGTCGGTTTCCGGGGCCCCCCCCGCCGCTGCGCCTCCCGCGGTTGGAGCTCCCGCCGCGCCTGCCTCCGCGGCTCCCGCACCCAATGGCGACGGTGGAGGCTATACGGTCCGGCTGCGGTCCCTCGAAAAGAATGTCAACGAGTTGAAGGAGCAGATTTTCCGAACGAAGGCCCGCCTCAATCTCCTCAAGGAGACGGTGCTCGGCGGCACTCTCGGAGCTTCCCGCGCGGTCATTCGCCACAAGAACGAGATGGGCAGTTCCTATCGGCTCATCAAGGCCGTCTACGCGCTGGACGGCGTCCAGATTTTCGCGAAAGCCGACGACAGCGGGCGCCTCGCCGAGATGGCCGAGTTCGATATTTATAACGGAGCCATCCAGCCCGGGTCACATACCTTGACCGTCATGCTCGTGTACCAGGGGAATGGCTTCGGCGTATTTAGCTACTTGAAAGGCTACAAGATGACGGTCCACTCCAGCCACACGTTCGTGGCGGGCGAGGCCAAGGCCACGGCCATCAATGTGGTGGGCTACGAAAAGGGCAACATTACGACGAACCTTCAGGACAGGCCGGCGGTCGATTTCCGCATCAACGTCGTAGCCGTCGAGGCGCCGGGAGGCACGACATCCACCGCCAACGCGACAATGAAAAAGTAACGGGCGAAGCCGCTAACAGCGCTAACAGATTGAAGCGACGGGCACCGAGGAGTCCTAAGAAGGGGCGGATGACACAGGGAAAGCGAACCATCGCCGGCCTGGCGCTCGGGATAATCGGGGGCAGTACAATCGGCGCGGCCAGCGCCGTCGGCGTCATTGGCGTCATTGGATTGTCGAGCACCGTCTGGGTGGGCACCGCCCATGCTGACGAGGTGGATGATTCCACCCGCAAGCTCATCGACCTCGACCAGCGCGTCCGCCAGATGTCGGCTGAGTTCCAGGAGGCGGCGCCTCCGTCCCCGGACATCGCCGATCGGCGCGTGCTCGACGCACAGGTCCTCTTCAACCTCAAAAACTACGAAGAGGCCGCCACCATACTCCTCGACGTCGTCGAGAAGTATCCCAATTCGCGCGCCTACGACGATGCCGTCTACCTGTTGGGCGAGTCTTTGTTTCAGGCCCGGGACTACTACCCGTCACGTCAGTACTTCACGCTGGCCATCAAGAAGCAGTCGAATTCGAAAACGGAACAGCAAGCGCTGCAGCGGCTGATTGAGATCGCGCTTCGCACCGGCGACTACGACCAAATCGACGAGTACCTCCTGCGCCTGCAAGGCGTTCCCGCGAATCTGCTCGAGCCGGGGGTCCCCTACGTGCGCGCGAAATATCTGTATTTTCGCGGCAACATCACAGATTCCGCCGCGGGGTTCGCCTCCATCGCGCCATCCAATCCCTACTACTTCCAGGCCCGGTATTTTCTCGGCACCACCCTGGTCAAGACCGGGGATCTCGCCGGCGCCTCCCAGGTGTTCGACGCGCTCGTCAAGCTACAGGCCGCCGACGAAGCGGCCCAGGAGATTCAGGACCTGGCGCGTCTGGCGATGGGCCGCATTCTTTACGAACGCGCCCAACTTGACCGGGCGATTGACGCCTACCAGGCGGTCGGGCGGCAGTCGCGTTACTTCGTCGATGCCCTCTCCGAACAGGCGTGGACCTACATCAAAGAAAAGGAGTGGAAGAAAGCCTATCGCGCGCTCGACCTGCTCCTCCTGACCAACCCCGAACACCAGGACGGCCCCGAGCTCAGACTCCTGATGGGGAACTTGAACTTGCGGATGGAGAATTTCTTCCTCGCTAGCGACGCATTTTCGAAGTCCCGCGACGAATTCGAGCCCATCCATCGCCAGCTCCAGAGCGAGATCGTCCGGGCGCAACAGGACCCCGCCTATTTCGACAACCTCGTCGGCAAGAACCTGGACAAATTCGATATCGGAACTTTCATTCCCGCCAGCGCGACCCGTTGGGTACAGGCCGATCCCGACGTGGCGCGGCTGCTCACGCTGACGAGCGACGTGGGCGAGATCGAGCGGGCCCTCAAAGACAGCGAGCAGATCGTGGCNNCGCCAAAAATTCGGCGCGCGCCTGAGAGTCTTGCTCGAGTCCAGTCTCACGGTCGACGAGAAGCGGGAGTTGGACCGCGTGGCGACCGAGCGCGATGGGCTGGAACGGCGGATCAAGACGCTGCCGCTGACCCGCCAGTCCCTCAAGGCGCGCGAACAGGAGGCCCGAGACCAGTTCGCGCAGCTCGACGCCAAGGGTTCGGAGCTGAACGTCGAGATCCAGAGCCTCGAGGCGCAACTGGTGGCGATCGAACAGTACTATCGGAATTCGCGCTCCGAGCAGAAGATTCGGCCCGAGGATATTCAGGGACCGGTCAAGGATCTGCGCGTCGCCATCGACGAGCTGCACGCGGCGCACGACAAGGTGCGTGACGACATCGCGGAGGCGAGCCGCGAGGCGGCCACCGCCGGGGCCGCGGGCGAGGAGGAGCGCCAGATGGCCAACCGCCTCGCCCTGTTGCTCAAGCAGGAACAGGATCTCCAGAGTCGCGCCAAGTATCGCCTTCCTGCTGATCGGCAGACCCAGGTCGACCGCATCTACGGGGTGCTGGTGCGCGTGGATGCCATCGACGCGCAGCTCGGCCTGCTGGACCAGCGGATCGATGCCCAGGCCGACGTGCGCATGGAGAAGGTGAAGGGGTATCTGACGACCGAAAAGGAGGAGCTTCGGCTCGCCGGTGCCAAGCTGGGTGCCGTCGCGGGCGAGTCGCAGTCGCTGGGCGGCGGTTTGGCGCAGGCGATGTTCACCAAGGTTGCCGCGCGCTTCTACGATCTCGTGGTTCGGTCCGACGTCGGAATCATCGACGTCGCGTGGGGCCTCAAAGACCAGAAGACCCAGGCCGTTACCAAGTTGACGACCCAGAAGAACCTCGAGGTCAAGGCCCTGGACGAGGACTTCAAGAAGCTGTTGGAGGAGGACAAGTGACCCGGACTGAGGCGTCGGGGGTCGCATCCGAGTATCGCGTGGGCAAGGCCAAGGTCGACAACCTGGGCAACGGTACTCCCTCAGCCCAGCCCACGGTTCCTGCGGTCGCGTTCCTGGCCTTGGCGACACTGGCGTTTCTGGCGACCTGGGCCACGCCAGCGGTCGCGTACGCCGCATCGCCTGCGACCCCAACGTCCCTGCAGGGCGCCGACCCGCGCAGCCTGGACGAAATGATCGCCGACATGCAGCACTTCAGCGAAGCCGTCCAGGAATACAAGGGCACGGCCCGCACGATCATCAAGCGCACCTACGCGTCACGCGTCAAGGACCT
>PMNO01000343.1 GCA_003161835.1 Myxococcales bacterium
GCGGAGAGTGCGACGGCGCGCCGGTCGCGTCTGGCGCTGGCCGACCTGACCGCGCGGACCCTGGCGACGGGGCTCGACCTCCTGGGCATCGAGGCGCCCGATCGGATGTGATAGCGCATGTGATAGTCCTCGGGCGGCGACACGCTCTCACGAACGCCTCGGCAAGATCACTCTCCGCCGCGCTCGCTCGATCATGAACGTGACGGTGTTCGTCATGTTGACCGGCTTGATAACCGTACCGGCGTGGGTGGCAGGCCATACACGGAAGATCTCGTCGGCGAAGCCCTGACCGACCTCGTCGACCTTGTTGAAGTCGAGAATCACCTCGCGGAAGTCATCCAGGCGGTTGAGGACCCGCCGCGCCTCGGAGCGAGAGATGAAACGCGTTCCGTGGGCGAAAAGCTTGACCACCACGCGCGTCTTTTGAAACTGGAAATCGTCCGTGTACTCGGCGAAAACAGCGGCCAGCTTTCGCCGTGGTCGCAAGCCCGCCTCGAAGCGCACGCGTGTACCCAGGCGACGCGGAATCGTTCCTATCGCGACATCGCTTCGCAGGTTGTCGACCGTCCATCGGAGACGACCGCTTTCCAGGACGAACAAGTCCGCGACCTTGGACGTGAAGAAGATGCCCTCGCCGCTGTGCCCCTTGGGCAGCGTGGTGAGCTTACCCTTGCTCAGCTCTTGCAACGCCTCCAGCTCCGATCCCATGCGTAAGACCTTGCACAGATTCATCAGCGCCCCGCGCCCCTGATCCACGACCTCGAAGGCCATGCCGTTCTCGATGACCTCGAAACGGACCTCGACGTCTACTGACGCCGAGTGCTCGATGGCATTGTTCAGCATCTCGGTGAACGCGTACTGGAAGACCGGCCGCGCGGTCTTCGACAGTCCGCCGATGGCAGGGTGCGTCGATGAGATCTCTTGCCACACCCTGTCTTCCGCGATGACGGCGCGGGGAAAGTGACGCACCATCGGCAAACTTCCGGCGCTTCGGTAGCGGGAGGACCGCGCCTTCCCTTCGAGGACCAGTTTCCCAGTGGCGACGAGCTTGGCCAGATGGCGGTGGGCGGCTTGGCGCGACATTCCTACCGCGGCGGCGACCTCGCTGGCGCCACGCGCTTGGTCGCCCTTGAACAGCGCGACAATTCGTTGGCTCCCGTCCTGTCGAGGCACGGAAGAATCGTAAACCAAGGCAATTGAATCGTAAACGTCCGGACGAGAATCGTAAGTTGCGCGCCGATGCTGCCTGCGCTCGGTGGCTTGACGTTCCGGTTTTCGCGTTTACATTCAGTTTCAGTTCGTGAGGCATGACGCCCACGGAGACAAAACCCGCCGGGAGCTGATGGCCTCGGCGAAAGGAGAATGGAACATGCACATGCATCCAGCGATGGTTTCGTGGTGGCGTACGCGCCAAGGTGGTTGTGGCGACGGCGCGGCCGCGCATTGTGGGCCAGGCGGCGGACCCTACGGAGGTCGCGGCGGCGGCGGGTGGGGCGGCGGCCCCGGTGGTGGCGACGGGTCGAGTGAAGGGCCGGCGAGCGGCGGCGGCGGAGAGGGGGACGGCTTCGGGGGCGGCTCCTTCGGGGTCAGGCGGCCCCTGCGCTTCTTGGCCTACAAGCTGGAGTTGGACGAACGTCAGGTCGCCGGGCTTGCGCGGATCTTGGATGTGCTCAAGACCGAGCGGGCGCAAGGTGAGGTGGATCGCCGGCGCACCTTGTCGGCCTTCGCGGACGCCGTGGGGGGCGAAACGTTCGACCAAGCCCGCGCCAAGGAGGCCGCGGACCTGCGGGTCGCGACGGCGGAGCGGTTGCGCGAAGCGGTGACCAAGGCGTTGGCCCAAATTCACGCGTTGCTCGACAACGATCAGCGTGAACGGCTCGCGTACCTGATCCGCACGGGCGCCCTGGCGCTCTAGACAGCCAGCCCCGTTCACCGGTCGGCCGCGGCCCCACTGCGCGGCCCCACTCGATTGATGCGCGGGGAGGACCGATTGCGTCCTCCCCGCGCTGGAGGTTTGACCATGCTCAGTCCTGCCCGTGTCAGCAAAAGTGATATCGAGCTGCTGGATGCCTATTCGCAGACGGTGACCGCCGTCGCCGAACAGGTCAGCCATGCGGTCGTGAAGATCGAGGTCGAGGCGCCCGATGCGGCGCCATCTCGCCCCGGGGCCGCGCGGCGCGCGCCGGGTGAAGCATCCGGCAGCGGCTCTGGTTTCGTCATGACTCCCGACGGCTACGTGCTGACGAACAGCCACGTGGTCAGCGGCGCGAAACGCATCAGCGCGATCTTTCAGGATGGCCAGCGCGTCCCGGCGCACCTGGTGGGCGACGATCCCCCGACGGACATCGCCCTGGTGCGCATCGATGTCCCGCATCTGGTGGCGCTGACGTTCGCGGATTCGTCGGCGCTGCGGGTCGGGCAATTGGCGATCGCGGTCGGCAATCCGTATGGCTTCGATTGCACGGTGACGGCGGGCGTGGTCAGCGCGCTGGGCCGGTCGTTGCGCACGAAGACGGGACATCTGGTCGACGACGTCATNNGGCCTGGTCATTGGCGTCAACACCGCGATGATCATGCCGGCGCAGGGTATCTGTTTCGCCATCGCGGCCAACACCGCCGGCTTCGTCATGGGCAAGCTGATTCACGAAGGCCGCATTCGGCGCTCCTACCTGGGTGTCGCGGGTCAGAACGTTCCGCTGCACCGGCGCGTCGTGCGGTTTCATGGCTTGTCCGCGGAGAGTGGCGTGTTCGTCGTATCGGTGGAGCCCAACAGCCCCGCCGCGCGGGCGGGCGTGCGGGAGGGCGATTTGATCGTCGCTTACGGAGAAAAGACCATCGCCGGCGTCGACGATCTGCACCGCATGCTCACCGAGGAGCAGGCGGGCGTGGGTGCGACCCTGACCGTCATTCGCGACCTGAAGCTCCAGACCCTTCAGGTGGAACCCACGCTGCGCCAGTAGACCTCGTGGGTTCGTGGCCTGGTCGGGGAAACGCCGGGACTAGAATAAAAATTCCTTAGTTGTTTAATACTGGAATTTTTGATACGGAATGATTGAAGTTCGCGCGCGCGCCTGGCCCTTGCCCCACTGGTGGAGAACATGAAGACGCAGCACCGACCGACGGGCATATCCAGGAACGGGTCCGCGCCCCCCGCCCGAGCGGCGTGCGGTTATTGGCTTCCGTCCGCGATTCTGGCTCTCGGCCTGACGGCTTGTGGCGCCTCCGGTGGAGGGAGTCCGGCGGCCAAGGGAACCGGGGGCAACGCCGCCTCCGCGACCGGGGGAAACGCGGCCACGGGAGGCGGGGCGGCCGTCGGGAGCGGTGGCGCCTCGGCGCTCGGCAGCGGAGGTTCCGGCGGCACGGAAATCATGGCGAGCGGTGGAGTGGGATTGGGGGGGGCGGTCGGCGGGAATCGCGCGACTGGGGGTTCAGGCACGGGCGACGCCTCGGGGGGTGCGTTTGCGGGATCGGTCGGAGGATCCGTCGGGGGATCCGTCGGAGGATCGGTCGGAGGATCCGTCGGAGGATCCGTCGGAGGATC
>PMNO01000297.1 GCA_003161835.1 Myxococcales bacterium
GGCGTCCAGCGCTGCACGCTTTTGGCCCCGGCGTCACGGAGATCGCGCGCGACGGTGGCGGCGCTTCAGCGGCGCCCTATTCGTGATCCAATCCTCGGCGGTGACGAGACCCAGCGCGAGCGCATTCGGGGCAATGGACGCGCCGGGATCGTGACCCCCACGGTGGCTGTTGGCGCGGGAAGAGGCGTCCGCGGTAGCCGTGTTACGGGGGCAGTCGGCTATCAGAAGGGCAAGTCGTNNTGCTCGAGGACAGCGGCGCGGCGGCAGATCGTCTCCGCCAGCGCGAGGATTGGAGCATCGTCACGCGCTCGCGCGAAGTCGTCGATGAGGGTTGGATGCTCGGCGAGCAGGGCTTGTTGGGCGACGTTGATCGCGAGCTCGAGGAGGAGGATAGCGGCGAGCTCGGGCGCGAGGACCAGCTCGGGCACCGTGAGCGGTGGCGGCGGCGACACCAGGCGCGCACGCCGTTTCATGGGGTTGGAGCGGGCCCTGGCCCCTGTGGCCCCTGAGGGTTGCGGGCTGCGCGCTCGGTGGCGACGTGCTGGCGATAGCTCGGTCCGTCGATGTCGATGCGGATGGCGTGCATGGCGAGACGGTCGAGGATAGCGGCGNNCGGATAGGTATTGTCGGCGAGGCCGGCGTGCAGGTCGGCGAGTAGGTCGACGCCTCGGGCGTAGCGCAGCGAGAGCCCTTGGGCACAGGCGCGCAGGCCGAGGGCCTTGAGGATGTGGCTCTTGCCGGTGCCGGCCTTGCCGGTGATGATGAGGTCGTCGCGGCGCCGGGCGAAANNCGAAATCGAGGTGGCCCAGCTCGAGGACGAGTGCCTTGTCGAGCGAGGGCTGAAAGTCCCAATCGAAGGCCTCGAGCGTCTTTCGCTCGACGAGACCGCTGATCTGGATTCTGCGCTCGATGCGCGCGGCGGACTTGTGATCGACCTCGGCAGCCAGCACGTGCTCGAAGAAAGCCGTGTGGGCCGGCCGCNNGGCGGGCGACGGTGTGAGTGAGCCCGAGGTAGTTGAGGTGCCGCGCGACGCGCTCGACGAGCACGGACGAATCGTCGTGCGCAGAAGTCGACGCAGCGTCAGTCGAAGGGAGCTTGGTCTTTGCCATCGGGAGACTCCGTGGTGGGTGAAGTGCGGACGGCGCGAGGCAGCGCGTCGTATTCCGAGAGATCGCGGTGGGTGGTGACGACAGTGCCGAGAACGGCGTCGATGCGTCGCGCTGTTTCCTCGGCGACATACTCATCGAGCGTGCGCGGAGGATGGCGGTGAGCGAGGATGCGCTCGACCGAGGAGGTGTCGAGGGCGCCGAAGCGAGCAGCGTGCGCGAGCGCGGCGTCAACGTCGGCGGTGTCGTAGCGAGCGCGGAGCAGGAGGATTTGGNNTGGGTCCAGACGCGCGTGGGTAGAGCCGTGAGCTGAGGCAGGAACGCCGAGGCTCCGTCGCCCATCTGCTCGAAGGTCTCGCGGAGCTTGTCGATGTCGATAACGGCCTTTCGCTTTTGTGCGTGAAGGCCGAGTGGATCGATCTTTTCACCCAGGCCGCGGGGGCGGAGCTCGTAGCGTGCGAGGCAAGCGAGATCAGGACCGTAGATGAAGAGCTCGGANNTCGCGGAATCGCTCGAGCGCGCTCGTGCCATGGCGACGGCGCGGATCGACGACACGCTCTGTCCAGTCGAAGAGTTGGGCGCGAAAGTCGTCCCGGTCGCGAAACGAGCGCCCGTTGAGGAAGGAGCGCTCGTGCTCCCAGAAACTCCGCTCCACGCGGGGCTTGGCGTTGGGTTTTCCGCGCACGGCGGCGGGGCGGATCCCGTAGTGCGCCGCGAAGGCCAGGTAGCGCGGGTTGTAGATGGGCTGGGTGCCTTCCCAGCGGAGCACGACTGGCTTCTGGCTGTCGTATTTGCACGCCGCGGCACATCCGCCGAAGCGCGCGAAGGCGCGCTCGTGGCCGTCCATCAGGGCGAACAGATCAACGCTTCCGAAGACGTCGAAGAACTTCCGGGTGGAATAGACGAGAACGTACGAGAACAGCTGCACGAGCTCCTTGCGTCGGTCGGTGTACGTCAACTCGTAGGGGGACCAATCGCTCTCGGCCATTTCGCCGGGCCCGAACACCGGCGCTTCGAGGCTCGGGGTGGGCCTCGGCGGCGGTCGCACTCGCCGCAGGTGTTTCTTCACGCCATTATAGCCGCCCGTGAAACCCTCGTCGCGCAAGATCTCGAACACCCGTTGCGCGGTGATGTCGGGATAGCGCACGAGCAGCGCCTCGACCTTTGCGCGATAGCCGTCGATCTTTGCGGCGCGCGGCGCACGCTCGGGATGTTTTTCGAGCACCGTATGCCCAGCGTCCCGCTGTTTGGCTTGCTCACGGAGGATCTTTCGGATGGTGTTGCGGCTCACGCCCAGTGCGCGCGTGATGGCGCGCCGGCTCATGCCCTGGGTCGTCAGGATCGCCACCTGATGAATCAGCTCCTCGCGCGTGTGCCAACGTGCCGTCATGGGGCATCCGAGCCAGCGCTGGGGGTAAGAGCAACTGCGATGGCACGCGAGAGCGCCACGAGGACACCGCCAAGCTCGCCGAGGTTGTGACGAAGTATCTCCGCGGCGCCCGGCGAAAGGGAGGCGAGCGGCGTGGTGACTAGGCATGATTCGAGGCGTCCAGCGCTCTTGCAGATCTTGCCGACATCGGAGGTGATGGTGTCGACCACGCCGCGCGCTGCACGCACGCCAGGGCGCGCCGTAAGAGCCTCGCCGTTGCTCCAGCGTGCAAGGATCGCCCCCTGCGCGTTGGGCTCGGCGTCCGCGAGCTCACGGACCAACTGCGCCGTCTGGCGCACCGTGAGACCGCGGCGGATCGCGACGCCGGCGGCGTGCACCTGGTTGCCACGTGGCAACGCGGCGACCTCCAGCGCCGCCCGTGGCGCGAGTAGTCCCAGTCGCACGTCCGCCTGCACGCTCGTGTCGAGTGCCTCCGCGAGCATCAACCGGCGGCATACCCAGCTCTTATGGCAATGGAGCCGCGCGGCGATGGCGCCTTGGCTGAGCGCGTGGTCGCGGTGCAGCGCCCGGACGATCCACGCCTCCTCGAGCGCCGTCAGGCCGCGCCCTGCGTGAAGCTCACGCAGGTGCACCGTGGCCTCAACCTCATCCACGTCGCCGACGAGAACGCGCAATTCCCGCAGGCCCACGGCACGCGCTGCGCGCAACCGCTTGAAGCCGTCGAACAGCTCCAGCGCGCCACCCTGCTCGAAAGCGTGTACGGGCGAGAGCTGCCCGTGGCGCGTGACCGACGCGCGCATGGCCGCGAGCGCGCCAGCGTCGGCCAGGCGAAGGGCAGCCAGCCGCTCGCCGAAATCGGCGACCGCGACCAAGCGCTCGATGGGGGTGGCAGCCGTCACGACCGAACCCATCACACACACGGCCCGTCACAGGCCATGCTGGTCCGTGACACCGTCCAACGAAACGACCGATCGAGAGCCATTTTCCGCGGCCTCGCGAGCGGAAGGTGGCTCGTGACATCGTCCAGCTCCGTCCAACTCCGAGCCTGTAAAAGCGCCGCATTTGCGCAAGATCTGCCCTGCTTCGCGCTGGAAGGTAGCTCGTGACAAGCCCGCAGCCTTGTCCACGATTTGCTGCAATTTCATTAACAACTCCGCGTGCTTACCGTCCGAAGCTGGCTCGTGACATCCGTCCCGCTTCGCGCCCTCTCGGTGCTTGCGCTGCCGCTCGCGCTCATCGATTCGCTGCTCCGCAAGAACGTCGCCCCGTCGTCTGCGTGCGAGCTTGCGGCGTCGACGCCGCCGGCACTCTTCGCCGCACACTCGCTGGTGCTTGCTGGCCGTTACTGCCG
>PMNO01000114.1:0-18409 GCA_003161835.1 Myxococcales bacterium
TGAAGGTGCAGCGCCTGATCGAACGCGAAATCGAACCGCGCCTCGCGCCGAACGCCATCGATGACTCCGATGTGCGTGCGATATATGAGCGGGGGAAGGCCCGTTTCGTCCACGGCCGCTTGGTGCAGGTCGAGGTCTTGTGCCTGTTCACCGGTGCCCGCATGAACGTGGAGCCACGCGCCCGCGTGGAAGAGAATGGGCGAAAGTTGCAAGCGTTCCTGTCGACCCGCCCCACCGCCAATGCGGGGGATTTCGACGCGATCGCCAAGGATCCCGTCTGGATTGACCGCAAGGTCAGCATCACCACGGTCTGGCAGGACCGTGAGCACCCTTTTCCCCCGGTGGTTGGCCGCGCCGTCCAGAGCCTCTCCCGGCCGGGAGACACAACCGATCTCGTGGGTGACGAGACCGGCTACTACATCGCCCGCTACATTTCAGAAAAGCCGCCCGAGGATATTTCGTTTGCGCAGGCCGCTCCCGGAATTCGCCAGGAAATGTACGAACCCTGGCGCCGCCAACGATTCCTGCAACTGTCGCTGGCGTTGGCCCAAGGGCACGATATCGAAGTCTTCCCCGAAACCTTCCCGAGACTGGCCCAGCCCTGAGGGGTTGCCGCGGCCCGGCCCGATGCCCGGCGCGCTTGGCTCGTGTTACCCCTTGCGAAAGCGAGAAAGAATCGTCTCGCCGAATTCTTTTTCCGGGTGCAGAGCCTTAGCGCGCAGGAGAAGAACCTCTTCGGACTCCACGTTCTTGGGATCAGGGAGGCAACATTCCACGGGACAGACGGCCTGGCAGGCCTCGTGATCGTGGAAGCCCACGCATTCGGTACACAGCTTGGGATCGATGACGTAGATGTCCTCGCCCTCGCTGATGGCTTCGTTCGGGCATTCAGGCTCGCAGGCCCCGCAATTGATGCACTCGTCGGTGATGTAGGTCGCCATGAAAGGTCTCCATTCCTCCCATGCCGCTGGAACGGATGCAACATTTGCCGGCACCGCGGACCACAATAGCCCCTCGCGGACGGCGTTCGCGCATCCAGATCAGGCTTGGGCTGGTGCTCCGCCACTTTCGGTCAGGACAGTGGCCCGGGCGACCCGCCCGTTCGACCCCACCCGCAGGTTCACCGCCACCAGCTTGGAGACGCCCGGCTCCTCCATCGTGATTCCGCAAAGGCGATCCGCTATCTCCATCGTGCGCCGGTTGTGGCTGATGATGATGAACTGGGAGCGATCGGTCATGGCCCGCACCATGTCATTGAACCGACCGACGTTGGCCTCGTCCAGGGGCGCGTCAACCTCGTCCAGCACGCAGAACGGCGACGGCTTGACCAGGAAGATCGCGAACAGCAGCGACACGGCGGTCAGGGCCTTCTCGCCCCCCGAAAGCAGCTCGATGTTCTGCATGACTTTTTTCCCCGGTGGGTTGGCGATGATGTCCACGCCAGTCTCCAGAAGGTCCCCGGCT
Organism: Myxococcales bacterium; assembly: GCA_003161835.1. GTDB lineage: Bacteria > Myxococcota_A > Polyangia > Fen-1088 > Fen-1088 > FEN-1088. Next base: position 1,465 of record PMNO01000114.1, read on the forward strand.
TCGTCCGTGAGGCTCAGATGCGCGCGCCCACCACCGAACATGCGCGGATAGACCTCCCGGAACTTCGCGTCGATGGCGTCGAAGGTCTCCCTGAATCTCTTGCGTGAGGCGCGATTGATCTTCTCGATCGCCGACTCCAGCTGGTTGACGGCGGACTCGAGATCAGTCCGCTGGGCCGTCAGGAAGTCGAATCGCTTTTGGGATTCCGCGGACTCCTCTATGGCCGTCAAATTGATTTCACCCATGCGCTCGATCAAACCGCGCAATTCTGTCATGCGCGCTTCCTCCACCCCACCGACCGGGGGACGCAGGTGGTAGTCGCTGACGCAGTCGATCAGTCTCACCTCGGCGTAGCGGGTGGATACCTGTTCCTCCAACGCGGCCCGCTTCATCGCCGCCTCCTGTCGACGCAGCTCCAATTTCGACAGGGTCTGGCCCACGCGCGCCGTGTCGGTCCGTGCCGTCCGCAGTCCAGCCTCACGGACGGTCAGTGCGCCGTGGCGCTCCTCCACCGCGCCCTGACGCTCGGCGTGCACCCGAGCGCGCGCCTCGGCCTCGGCTTGCGCCAAGGCAGCTTCGTCCCGGAGCTGGATCGCATCCGCGCGTAGGGATTCCGCTCGCTCCGCTTGCTCCGCGATGGTTTGGCCGAGGCGTTCGATGCGGGCCTGATGGCTGTTCTTTTCGCCGGCCAGGCGCCCCAAGGTCGCCCGGGCATGGTTGCGGCGATCCTGGGCCTGCGCCGCCGCCACCTTCAGAGCGGTCAGCTCGCCGATGATGACATCCACCTGGCCTGCCAGCGCCGTCGTCCCCGCACGCAGGTTCGTCGCTTCCAACTGCGCGGACTCGACCAGGGCCCGATCGACCTCCAAGGCCGCGCCCGCTGTGTCGGCCCGCATCTCACACTCCGCCAGCGACCGCTGAAGGTCGAGCACACTGATGTCCAGCTGCCGGCGGCGATCGGACAACCGTCGCACCTCATCGTTCGCCCGATCGAGGTCCTTCCGTTCGGAGATCGACGCGACTTCGTCGGTACGCAGCACGGCTGCCAGTTCTTCGATTGTACGCGTCACGTCAGCCAGCTCCTGCTTCGTGAGCACATGGCGACCCAGCGCACCCTGATAGTCGGTCTCCAATTTGGCGACGATCAGCTCGAGCTCGCGAATCTCTCTTTTCTGCTCCAGAACCCCCACCGATGACTCGCGGGAGCCACCGGTGACCACGCCATGCGGATCGACCACTTCGCCGTCCAGGGTAACGATGGTTTTTGTGGTCTTGGTCTGCCTCCACAGGTCGAGCGCGCGGGAGAGGTTCTCGACCACCAAAACGTCGCCGAGCAGGAACGTGGCGACGCCGTCGTATTGTCGGTCGTAACCGATCAAATCCAACAACGGNNGGATCGATCGACACCCCACCGCCCACGTCGTAAACCACGGTGCCCGCGGGGGCCGCCGCGATCGGCACCCGGAGCCCCAGCGGAATGAAACTGGAACGACCCTCGCTGCGGGACTTCAAAAATTCGATCGCCTCGACCCCCACGTCGTGCGATTCGACGATGATGTTGCCGAGTCGCTCTCCGAGCACCGCCTCGACGGCCGTCTCCAATTCGGGCGGCGGCTGCACGATATCCGCCACCACCGCTCTGATTCCGGAGGTCTCGCCCAGGCCCTCACGCTCGCGGCGATTCTGCATGATCGCGCGAACGCCCTTCTGAAAGCTCTCATAGCGATCCTGGATCTCATTGAGGGAACCCAGGCGCGATCGACGGCGATGGGCTTCCTCGCGCAACGTTTCGAGCTCCATCTCCCCGCGCGACACCTCCGCGCGCAGGCCAGACAACCGCGCCTCCTGGTCTTTCTTGCGGGTGCCCAGCTCCGCCCGGCGTTCGTCGATCGTCGATAGTCGCTCCTTCATGCCTTGCGCGTCGGTGTCCAAGACCGCCAGGCGTTGGGCGGCTGCGTCCTCCTCGGTGATGGACACCTCCAGGCGACGCCCGAGATCCTCGCGGCGCGCCCGTGCAGCGGCTTGCTCCGATTCGTTGCGCGCGATGCGGGCCTGTGCTTGGGCCACCTGGGCCACCGCCGCGTCCAGTTGCCTTCGGGTCTCCGCCAGGTCCGCGCGCAGAGACTCGTGCGCGGACTGTTTGTCCTGGCGCTGTCTCTCGCTGGTATCGGCGTCCTCGTCCAGGCGAGTGAGCTGTCCTTCGATCTCCTCGATCGCAGCGGCATTCTCGCCCAGACGCGTCGTCAGATCCTCGATCTCTCGTCGTCCCGCGTCCGCCCGCGACGAAGACGCATCCGCCTCGTCCTGGTGATGCGCCGCGCGCTGCAAATCGAGTTGCGCCTTGTTGGACAGCGCGAACAGATCGTCCTTTCCCGCGGCCAGCTCGTTCATCTCCTCGGTGACGGCCAGGCGCTCGATTTCGACAGCGGCCTCCTCGATCTCCAGGGCGCGGACCGCGTCCTCGTGCCTCCCCTGGAGCTCGTCGATCTGTCCCGAGACGGACTTTTCGTCGACCATGTGGCCCAGGAACCGCTGAGCCGCCGACCAGAGATCCAAATCCCGCAGTTCGCCCTTGTATCGTTTGTATCGTTCCGCCTTGGCCGCTTGCAGGCGCAGCGATCGCAGGCGGCCCTCGATCTCGGCAATGACGTCGGACACGCGCAACAGATGCTGGCGNNGTCGATTCCATGCGCCGTTCCGCGGCCTTCTTCTTCGCCTTGTATTTGGTGATGCCGGCGGCTTCGTCGATCAGGCCTCGTCGTTCCTCGGGCCGCGACGAGACGATGAACCCGATCCGTCCCTGCTCGATGATCGCGTACGCCTTTGAGCCGACACCCGTGCCCAGAAAGAACTCGACCACATCGCGCAAGCGGCAGGGCACGCCGTTCAATAGGTAGTCGCTCTGGCCGTCGCGAAACAATCGGCGCGTCACGACGATCTCGGCTGGACCCGCGGCGCCCCACGCCACCCCGCCGGCGATGGCGTCGGCGTTCAGGGCCGATCCGTCGAACGTCAAGGAGACCTCGGCGAAGCCCGCGGGTCCCCTGGTCTCGGACCCCGCGAAGATGACGTCTTCCATCGCCCGCCCACGCAGGTGCTTGGCGGATTGCTCCCCCATCACCCAGCGGATCGCGTCCACGATGTTCGACTTGCCGCAACCGTTCGGACCGACGATCGCCGTGACCGGATCAAAGAAGGAAATCGTGGTCTTCTCGACAAACGACTTGAACCCGATGATCTCCACGCGCTTGATTCTCATTGGTCCTCCGNNCGACGGTGCTAATGTGCGCCGCGCCATGGAACTCGGAGGCACGCCCATCGATCCTCAACAACTCATAGAACTGGGCGCGATCGTCGGTGGCCTCGGGGTGACCGGTGTCGTCGGCTTCCTGCTGGTTCGACGTGCGCGGGCGGCGCGATTGCGGCAGATCGAAGGCATCGATCTCGAGCCAGGCGCGGCCGTTCCCCCGCGTCTCAAGGGCAGGCGCCGGCCGGTTGATGAAGACGAGGAGGCTGAGGCTGAATCCGGGGGCGAATCGGAGCGCAGCAGTGACCAGACGCAAACGGAGCGAGAGGAATCCCCTGCCCCGCACACCCTGAAAAAGGTGGCAGGACCGGCCTCCCCGCCCGCGGTTGTACCCCCACCGGCTATCGCTCTTCCCCGCCCCCGGACCGAAGTCGAAAAGCCCACCGTCCTGCCACGNNAGGACAACCTCCGCCTTGGCTCCCGGCCTCGCCCGCACCAGATCAGGGTGGATTTCCCGGCTGGGCCAGTTGTTCGCCGGCAAGCGCGAAATCGATCCGGGGCTTCTCGACGAGGTGGAGAAAGTACTCTTGTCGGCCGATATCGGCGTGCGCACCAGCCAGAAGCTGCTGGAGGAAATGCGGTTGTCGCTGTCCCGAAAGGAGCTCAGCGACGCGGATTCGGCCTGGGCCTTTCTGAGGAGGCGCACGACGGAGCTATTGTCGTCGGGTGCGCCGCCGGTCCGCTGGGATCAGGGCCACCCTTTCGTCCTGTTGATCATAGGCGTGAACGGAAGCGGCAAGACCACCACCATCGGCAAGCTCGCCGCCAAGTTGGTCGCGCAGGGCAAAAAGGTGCTGGTGGGGGCCGGCGACACCTTCCGTGCGGCGGCCGCTGAACAGTTGCAGATCTGGGCGGATCGGGTCGGCGCCGCGCTGGTGCGAGGGAAGGAGGGCGCGGATCCTTCGTCGGTGCTATTCGACGCGGTCAAGCGCGCCCGAACCGAGGGATTCGACGTGGTCATCGCCGACACCGCGGGCCGCCTGCATACCAAGACCGACCTGATGGAAGAATTGCAGAAGGTTCGGCGCGTGATTGCCAAGGCCGCCGAGGGGGCACCGCACGAGACCTGGCTGGTCATCGACGCGACCAACGGCCAGAACGCAATCGCACAGGCGCAAATCTTCACGCAGGCGATGGCGGTTTCAGGTATCGTGCTTACGAAATTGGACGGGACCGCAAAAGGAGGCGTCATCCTCGGCATCGCGGATCAGGTGGGCATTCCCGTGCGTTTTATCGGGATCGGCGAACGCGTTGACGACTTGCGAGAATTCAACCCCGAGGAATTCGTGGAGGCGCTCTATGAGCAATAGCCTCCAATCCTGTTCCAGAAGGTCTAAGTATGCGGGTTCACGTTTTTTATTTGCTTGCCAAAAAATCGCCGTGATATAGTGCGCAGACCTTTTGGTGTCCGTCTTAACCTATTGATATCTTTGATTTTTTGCCAGACACCCAATTTGCAATTTGGTCTCAACAGCGAGGTAACATGAAGCGATCGGCTGTCTGCCTGTTCGTATTGATTGCCATCGGGGGAGCGGGGACGGTGGCGTCGGCGGCCGGGGCTGCCGCGGGGGGAGACAAAGGCAAGATCGAGAAAGCTGATTCCACCGACGCGACGGGGGGGGTTCCAGACGTTTCCTCCGATGCCTTGGACCTCTCCGACTCCAAGGAGAAGAGCGTCGACGAGGCCGGCGCATCGGCTGTCAAGGCGTCCTCGACCCTCTCCTGGCAGGACATCGTGGTGGTGCCTCGAAAGCGGTTCCTCAAGAGCGGACGTTTCGAGTTCGCGCCGTTTACGGGGGTGTCCCTGAACGACATCCTGATCCGGCACTATGTGTTTGGGCTGGACCTGAACTTCTTTCTCAGCAACGCGATGTGGATTGGCCTGCAGGGCAACTACTACGTGAAGGCGTTGACCGAACGCGAAGAGCTGATCGGCCTGCAGTACAATCGAATTCCGACGCTGAATAAGTATCTGTATGGAGGCGCGTTGAACTTCGGCTACGCGCCCGTCTACGGCAAGTTCGCACTCTTCAACAAGAGCATCCTCCACTGGGAGATCTTCGCGTCGGGCGGAGTCGGCGTGACTCAGACGGAGATCATTCCTCGCATTCCGGGCGACGCGACGTTCAAGAATGTCTCGATCACGCCAAACATCGCCGTGGGTGGCCGCTTCTTCCTGTTCGACGCCCTGACGGTCAATTACTCGGTGCGGGACTATATCGTTCTGGACAAGTTCGAACCGACCAACCGCATGCCCGGTGAGCCAATCGCCACCGTCAAGGCCAATGCCGAAGGGAAGATGGTGCACAACATCATGTTCTACCTGGGTGTCGGCCTCTATCTGCCGACCAAATTCCAGTACAAGACGGCCCGCTAGCCGCGACGCGACCACGGACATCGTCACCTGATCCTGCGCTGAAGAAGGACCATCAAATGATGAAACGGATCGCACTCCCGTTCCTGTTTGCGTTGACGTTCACGATCCCCACGGTTGCGCACGCTCAGCGCAGAAGTCCGCTGGCGGACGCACCGGCCATTCGCAAGCGGGTGGAGCTGCGCGAAACCCGCCTCGAACTCGGCGCCGGAATGGCGTCCACCATCAACCAGACTTTCTTTCATGGCCTGATGGCGGACGTTCGACTGGGCTTCCACATCAATGATTGGCTGGCTGTCACGGGAATGGGCGCCTTCAATGTGACGTCGCTCTCGACCGGGTTTCACGACGAGTTGCAGGACACTCTGAAGGCGCAAGCGACGCCTTCACGGGCCCCGAGCGCCGGGGTGGCCGATTCGTCCATCAACAAGGCGAGCATGGTCTTGGGTGGGCAGGTCGAGGTCACCCCCTTCGCGGGTAAGTACGCTTTGTTTGGTGCGCTTTTCGCGCACTACGACCTATATGTTTTTGGGGGCGTGGCCGGCGTGAATTTGGCGGCGGAAAAGGGGAACGCGGCGGGCCCCTGCAGCGATAATCACACCGCCGCCGCCGGGACCACCCAGTGCCTCGTGAGCGGCATGAAGGTCGGAGGAACCTTTGGCGCAGGATTTCACAGCTTCTTCAACAACTTCTTGGCGTTGAACGTGGAGTTGCGCGACCTGATGCTCAAGGACAATCCCGCGGGCCGCGACGTCAATGGCGACGGCTTCGCGGACAATCAGGACTTGACCTGGACGTCTCATTTGATGGTCAGCCTGGGACTGACAGTGTTTTTGCCGTCGACGGCCAGCATTTCTCCGTAAGGGAACGCGACTGTGTCCGAGCCGCCGCTGAAAGAAGGACGAGCCGTGGGGTCCCCTTCGACGAAGAAGAAGGTTACGTTGTACTTCAACGCGCCCATGCTGGCGGAGACCCAAAAAGAGGCGATCCGACAGGACCGATCCATTTCCTGGATCATTCAGGCGGCGTGGCGCCGCGCCCGGGATGAAGTTCGTCGTCTTCCAGCGGTGGGCCGTTCTGATTTGCCGGAAACATCGAAGGCTTCCGAGTCTTCCGAGTGACGGCAGGACCAGACTAGGGACAAAGGGCGGCCGAGGGCCGTTGCTCGCTGAGGATGAGGCAGGCCGTGGCCGAGAGCTTGCCGCCGGTGTCCTTGTAGTTGACGAGTACGTGATCACCCGCGGTGCCGGCCATCGGGGCCGCCTGGTAGCTACCGTCGGGCATGGCACCGGCGATGACGCCCGCATTTCGTTGCTGATCGAAGACGTAGTACGTGCCGTTGCTCGCGCGCGGTTCGGGCCCACCGGCCGCGATCCAGAAGCCAGGCGTCTGGGGATCCTGGGTGAATGTTGTTTGCGCCGGAGGGGGAACGGGAATGTACACAGGGCCGCAAGCCCACAGCAGGGCCACCGCGACACAGCAAGCCCCCAATCGCGCCAAGGCCCTGAGGGTGCGCAACGATCCCGCGCCACGGGGAGGCACGGCCTCCCGCGGCTGGTTGGTACGGTTGGGCTTACCTATCTCCGAGCTAATCTTGGACATGAATCCCCTCGACAGACAGAGCAAGACTGGGGCCTTCCCAGCGGGCGGCGGCGGCCCCCTCGCTGCGCGCCTTTAGGAGCCCTTTGTCGTTCCGCGGCGTCAACCATGTTGGCGTTTGCGACAACCTCGTTCGGTTCAACCCATCCGATAGCGAAGTATCTTCTTCTGCAACCCAAACCGGGATAGGCCGAGCGCAATCGCGGCACGGGTCTGATTTCCACCACAGCGGGACAAAGCCTCCCGCACCAGAGCCCGCTCCAGACGTTCCACCCGGGGACGCAGAGATAGATTGTCGGGATCCTGCAGCGTGGTGAGAGCGGTTTCCGCATCACCCGCGACCGGGGCGGACAGATCTGCGACGTCGATGTGATCATCGGACAGGGCCGCGGCCCTCATCAGTTCGTTCTCGAGCTCGCGCACATTGNNCGGTCGCGCAGGGGTGGCAGGGCGATGGGGGCGACCGAGAGGCGAAAAAAGAGATCTTGTCGAAAGCGACCCTCCTCGACCATCCGGCCGAGATCCCGATTCGTCGCCGCTATCACGCGGACGTCGACCTTTCGCGTGCGCTCGCTGCCAACCCGTCGCAGCTCGCCCGTTTGCAGGACGCGCAGAAGCTTGCCTTGCATGCCGGGCGACATCTCGCCCACCTCGTCGAGGAACAGAGTGCCGCCATCAGCGACCTCGAAGAGCCCGCGCGTGTCGTGGTCAGCTCCGGTGTAAGCCCCGCGCACCGCCCCGAACAGAGTCGATTCGAGCAGGGTCTCGGGAATCGCCGCGCAGTTTTCCGAGACGAACGGTCGATCGCGGCGCGGTCCGTTGAAGTGCAGGGCACGGGCCACGAGCTCCTTGCCGGTCCCGCTTTCGCCCTGGATGACGACCGGGAGCGCGGTATCGGTGAGCCGATCCAGCAAGCGAAACAGCTCCAACATCCGGGGCGTGCGACCGATGATGTTGCGATAGTCGTAGCGTATCGCCAGTGCTTCCCGATTTTCGCGGAGCTCCTGCTTGAGGCCTATCATTTCTTCCTTGCGCACCGACAGCTCTCCCTGCAAGCGTCGATTCAAGACCTCGATCTGGCGCTCGCGCCGGCGCAGTTCTGCCAGCAGACGCGCGTTGCCAATCGCGATCCCCGCCTGCTCGGCGAAATCGAGCACCAGCTGGACATCGTCGTCGTCGAACGCCCCTTTGCGCAGGCGATTGTCGACGTAGAGAGTCCCCACCGCACGGCCCTTGACCTGGAGGGGAACCGCCAGAACGGAGCGGAGGTGAAGGTCAGAGACCGATAGCGCCTCGCGAAAACGCGGATCGCCGGCGGCATCGATCGTGACGATGGGCACCCCTCCCGCGGCGGCCTGGCGGGCAATCGACTGGGAAACATCGAAGGCGCTCGTCTCCAAGGTCTGCTGGTCGATGTTGCGCGCCACCTTGACGGTCAATTCCCCTTTGTCGTCCTCGAGGAGGATGAACCCGCGCTCGGCCTCGGTCAGCTCGACCACCGTGTCCATGATCAGCTCCAGCAGCCGCGGTAGTCGGAGCTCGCTGTTCAAACGCTTGTTGATGCGCAACAGGCGTCGCAGGCGATCCTCCGAGCGCGAGGCGCGCGGAGTCCCCGAGCGGACGGCGGAGTCGCCGTCGGAACTGTTGAGGCGGGCCAGGTCGGCCAAGAATCGGACGTCCGCATCTTGTTCAAGACCGGCTCGGTGATCGACGGGGGTAGACATGCGAATCTCCTCGAAGANNACCAATTTTCCCCGCCAGGCGCGCGGACGACGCCCTTCCCGGGCAGCCTGATCCGCGTCCGCCTCGAGGTCCGGCGCCATCCGGAGCGCCACATCCACATTCAGGGCGGGGCCCGCCAAGAATACCCGCGCGCGGGCAAGACGCAGGTCCGCCACCGCACGCGGCTCCAAGTCGACCGCCGCCAGCGTGTCCAGGAGGGCATGGGCCTCGCTGGCGCGCTGTCCCCGCGCCAACAACTCCGCCCGCGCGATCCGGGCCGAGCGGCCCACGGAGGCATCCAGGCCACCGGCCTCGCCTGCCCGCGTGAACAGGTCGAGGGCCACGGGCTCGTTTCCCTCGCGCAGTGCCAGCTCGGCTTCCAGATAGCTCACCGACGCCGAGGACAGGGCCCCGCGTCCCGCGACTTCCCGGCGGAGACGGGCGACGATCTGGCGCGTACCCACCAGATCGCCGATTTCCAGCGATAGCGTGGCCGCGTTGAACAGGGCCACCCCTAGCTCCGCGGTGGCGCCCAAACGTCCCAGTTCGCGAATGGCGCGATCCTGCGAGACGAGGGCTTCATCGTAGCGGCCAGCCTCGGCCGCCAGGGCCCCCATGTTCAATGCGATTGCGGCGAGGGTGTGTATGTCACCCGAGGATTCTGCCTCGGACAACGCGCGCCGGTACGCGACGAGCGCGGGAAGCAGATCGCCGGCCAAATGGTCGAGCAGCGCGGCGATGTAGAACGCGCGCGCCGGNNACCAGGACTCGGGCCAGGCGAGCGCGCGCCAGATCAACCAAGTCTGGCGGCGCGTCGTCCGAAACGCGCGCCAGGGCCTCCTCCAAGAGGTGTCGCGCGCTCGTCAGCTCACCCGCCCGACTCAACAACCAGGCCTTCCGCTCGCAGAGTCTCAGGCGATCGGCGGCGGCGCGCGGCGACGCGAGTTGCGCAGAGGCGGCCGCGTCGAGGAGAGAGAGAGCGCGCGCGCCTTGGCCCTGCCAGGCCCTCGAGGTGGCCAGCCAGATGTGCTCGCTCACCCCGAGTCTTCCTGGATCGAGCCGAACCACTTCCTCCAACCAGACGGCCGCGTCTCCGACAGGGCCGTCAGGACTTTGGCGCAGCGCCTGCGCCGCCGCGGAGAGAAAGGCCGAGGCCGCTTCTGCGCGCTGGCCCAACGCCTCCAAACAGGCGGCTCGGACGGAATCGGGGACCGGATCGCGCAGGCGCAGAACCGCGGCGGCAAAGCCGGCAAGATCGGGCCCGCCGAGCGCGCGCCGGAGCACGGCTAGGTGAGCCGCGCCGGGGAGACGCAGGTGGCCAGGCTCTCCGACGAGCCAACCGACGGCGCGCGCGGCGTCTTCATCCTCCGGCTTGCGCCTGGCGGATGCCCCGTCGAAGTCGGCGTCAGCCTCGGGCGCCAGGTTCAGTCCAAGGCCCACCGCCGCCACCAGACGCCGCGCGGGCGCCGACAAAGCGGTAAACGAATGGCCGAGCAGTTGGTCGAGAACCAGGTCGGACGCCGGGGTGAACCGATCGCCTTCCCCGCGCCGGATCGCATCCACCAACTGGCGAGCCAGGATGATGGAGATCGCCACCTGCCCGGCACCGGCGTTCGCGATCCGCGCGATCGCCGCCACGGGCGGCTCGTCCCCCGTCGCGCGGGCAACCAGCTGATGAATGTCCGTCTCGGCCAGCGGCGGGAGGGAAATATCCAGCGCCGCCATGCTCTCCAAGGGCGTGGTCGCGGCAATAACCACCAACCAACGCCCCGAACCGGGTGCTCCTGCCACAAAATGGGCGAACATGCGTTCCTCGGGACCGTCAGTCAAAGCCACGACCAGCGGCCGCTCCTGCGCTCGTGCCTCCGCCGCTGCGGCCACGCGGGCAAACCACCGTTCGCGCGCGCGCAGCGGATCATCGTCGAGGGACGAGCCGATCTCGTGTGCCGATTGCAGGCGTAACCAGTCGGCCAGCAGGCGCACGGTTCCGCGAAACGTGGCGACGTCCGGCACCGACCCGCCACTCTGGAGGATGGCCAGATCCTGCAACGCCANNAGGATCTCCAGCCGGGAACGGTGGCAGGAGCTCCGGCGCGGCGGCCGCCGAAGCGCCGGTGAGACGAGCAATTTCACGGAGCAACGCGCGCGCGGAGCCCCAGCGGCGCTCGGGCTCCCGCTGCAGCAGAGCGTCGATCAGGCGATCCCACCCCGCGGGAAGGCCGGGGCGCACCGAGGAGACGGTGGGAGCCGGCGCGGACAACATCCTGGCCACCGACTCGGCGCCGGCGCCGAAAGGCCCCGACCCGGTCCAGGCCGAAAATAGCGTGGCCCCGAGACCGAAGAGGTCGGTGGCCGGTGTGAGCCGCCCAATCAACGCCTCCGGCGCCGCGAATCCGAAGGTTCCCACCGCACCGCCCGTCGACGCCAGCCCCGAGGCACCGAGGTCGATCAGAACCGCGTTTCCGTCGTCCCCGATTCTCACGTTCGCGGGCGAAACATCTCCGTGGACGACACCCCGCGCGTGCAAGTAGGCCAAGGCGTCGGCCACCTCGCGTGCCGCCCGCGCGAACAGGGTTTGGCGTCGCGGTTCATCGAGAATCGCGGCAATCGCGGCGATGGAATCGCCCATGACCAGCTCCGTCACCAGGAAGAGACGACCCTGATGTCGGCCGATGTCGAGCGCCCGCACCACGCCCGGATGATCGATCCCGATCAGACGCTGAAATTCGTCCTGCACACGGAGCCTGGCATCGTCGCCCCCGCGAAGAAAAATCTTCAGCGCACAGGCCCGCCCGGTGGTCTCATCGATCGCCCGAAACGTCTCGCCCTCGCCTCCCCCTCCAAGCTTGGTCTCGATGCGATAGCGACCACCGATGATCGTTCCGCCGGGGATCGTTCCACCGGGGTCATGCACAATCGGCTTCGCCGGGCCGCCATTCAGCATGCCAACTAAATTGGCTGCCATGATTGATATATTTTACTGAAAAAACAGGACAATGCCAGCTTGAACAGTACTGGTTGGCAGTCCGCAGCCGGGGCGATGGGGACTTGGTCACCCATCCTCACCTATCCTGGTGGCGCTCCAGGCGACCCTTGGCTTCGGTCGCCAACTCTCGAATCTCCTGGTCGTCGTGGCTCTCCGCGACGAAGCTGAGGTAGTCCCTCGCCTCGTCGCCCCCCAGGATAGCGATGGCTTCCAGGATTTTGCGCATCTCGTGACGGTCGCGTAGCGACCGACTGCGCGTCAGCTCGGTCACGGCGCGCCGCTCCCGCAACGCGATGAGGGCGCCAAGGGCCGCGTCGCGAAGCGCCTCGCTCTCGCTCTGGAGCAAAGGCAACAGGACGGGAACCTCTTGTCGCATCCCCCGTGCACCAGCCACGCGAATGGCTTCTTCGCGCAGGGCCGGTGACCCGCCGTCCGCCTGCGCCTGCCCGGCAATTGCGGCGTGAACTTCGGCTGCCGGCGCCGTGCGCAGCCGCGCGCGCGCGACGAAACCCGCCAGCAGATCGGCGATCGTGCGCTCGGCCAGTTGCTGGGTCAGGCGGCGCCGCGCATCTTCCGACGACACCTCATAGATTTGTTCCCCTCCCGCCGACAGCTCTTCGTCGACGGCTCCTGGTGCGTCCGAGGGTCGGGTGTCCAGCCGCACCCTCACCCCTGCCCGCACCACGCCCTTCTGGCCGACCTCGGCGCTCTCCACGCCCACGGTGATGTTGGCGCGCACTTCGGCTTGCGGCGTGGGCCGGGCGTCGAAAGATCTTCCGTCGACCAGACCCGATCCGAGCAACGCCCGACGCGTCAGCGCGGCGATCGCCACCGTATCCAGCCCGGCTCCGGCGCGTCCCTCGGTCACGATTTCACGCACCTCGATCTGACCGAGAGCGGGTCGCGGCGGCATCACCACGCTCCCCGTCCGCCGGCAGGAGCCAGCCGACAAGCCCACGAACATCATCACCCAAGCGATGCCCGCCCGACCGAAACGATCGGCCGCGGCACGAAGTCCAAACGCGGACGCGCTTGGTCTCATTGCAGTCGCTTGGCCAGCGTCACCAGGTCGTCGCCCGGGCGGTAGAAGTCCTCAATCAGCCCGACCCGACTGAAGCCCGCGCGCTCGTAGAAACGAACAGCGCCCCCTTGGCCTTCCAGGCTGGATGTTTCGATGCGAATGGTTGCCGCACCACGGGCCATCAAGACCCGCTCGGTCTCGGCCAGCAGCGCTCGCCCCAGGCCGCGGCCTTGGGCGTCCGTCGCGACCATGATCCAGTACACGTCGAAGGTCGCCTGGGTCATCGGCGTGGCACCAAAGCAGACATAAGCGACCAGCGCTGGATCTTCGACGATCAGCGCTTCGTACGAATCAGCCCGGCCGAGCGCCGCGTCGAGCAGGTCGAGGGCGCACGAGATCTCCTCCGGTCTGAAGGGTCCCCGCCCGATCAGGGCGGCGATGGCGTCGCGATCGGGCGGCAAGGGGGATCGTATCCGCATGAAGTCGCCTTGACAGGGCCAGGTCCAAGATGCGCAGGACCACGTCATCATACGTCAGACCGGCGGCCCGCGCCGCCCGAGAGAAACCTCCCGCCTGNNGCGAATGTCCACTCGGCCGTAATCCCGCAGTTCCAAGGCCTCGAAGGCCCCGCGCGCGGCCGCGGCAACCCGATCGGCCAAGGCCGTGGGCAAATCGCATGGAACCGGCTTGGTGCCAGAGTATTCCACCGAGCCTTCGACCCACTTGCCTTCGAACGAGACGATGCGCGGCCGATCGGTGGGCAGAGCGGAAAAATCGATCTCGAAAAACGGCAAGACCTCGGGTGGCGCATCCCCGCGGCCGAGCAGCGACACATAGATCTCGCGCCCTTCGATATATTCCTCGACCAGCGCGGGCTGGCGGTACTGGCTGACGACGTGAGCGACGCGCGCCCCCAGCGCCGCCACATCATGGACCACTGACTCGCTGTAGATCCCAACCGAAGCGTCCTCGCGCGACGGTTTTACTATCAGCGGAAATGACAAGGTCATCGCCACGGCGGCCGCGTCCTGCGCGCGCTCCACCAAGGCCGCGCGCGGCGTTGGGACGGCACGCGCGCGCAAAATTTCCTTCGCTTTGTGCTTGTGCAGGGCCAAGGACAGCGCGAACGATCCCGAACCGGTGAAGGCGATTCCCTCCTTCTCCATCAAAAGAGGCAACAGCGGCTCGAAGCGACTATCGCCGCATATCGACTCGCAGAGATTGAAGACGCCGTCCGGATCCAGTTTCCTCAGCTCGGCCAACGTGGCGGCCACGTCGTCGTCCACCCCCAGCGCGGTCGCCGAAAACCCGCGGGCCGCGAGAACCCCCATCAGATGCTCCGCCACGTATCGGACATCCTCGCGCGCCTTGTTTTCGGGATCAGCCTCGGCGCCCTCGAAGTCTCGATTGTAAACGACGACGATTCGCGGCCCGCTCTTGCCCGTCACGCGGACTGCATTCTAGACGCCCTAGGCGGCATTGCAATCCGGAAGGGAGCGGCTCGCATGAAACGTGACACCCAGCCGCGCGCCCAGGGCATCCGCCACGCGCATCGACAATTGGCTGGGAGTCGGCGCGCTGCCGCGCAGCGCCCGCACCGAAGTGACCTTGCATCCCGCCAGGCCACACGGGACGATCAATCCAAACGCATCCAGATCGGGATCCAGGTTCAGCGCGAAGCCGTGCATGGTGATCCGATGATGGACGCTGACGCCGAACGCGCAAATTTTCGCTTCACCCATCGGCGTGTCGACCCACAAGCCGGGGGCTTCTTGCTTGTAGCGCGCCACCACCCCGAGCTCGGCCAAGACTTCCTGCAGAGCCGCCGCCATCCCCTCGACGTGCGCGCGCACTCCGGCCCGCAGGCGCACGATCGGATAGCCAACCAACTGGCCCGGGCCATGAAACGTCACATCGCCGCCTCGCGACGCGCGGCAGAGGCTGATCCCGCGAGCCGCCAGGGCGGTCGCGGATTGCAGGACATTGTCCGGGTGCGCACTCTTGCCGAGCGTTATCACGGCGTCGTGTTCGAGCAACAACAATGTCTCGGGCGCGCGCTGTTCGCGGATCGCCACCCGCAAATTCTGCTGTAAGGCCGCCCCGTCAGGGAAAGGCACCCGGCCCAGCCAATGCCACACCCCCGCCGCCGAGATGGGATCAGCCTTCCGCCATGTCCGCGAAGAAGTCGGCGTCCACGAAATCGACGTTCACCGTTGCTGACAACACACCGACGCCATGTCGCGCGCAGGTCTCCGCCAGGGCCGCACCATCCGCGATTTCCAGCGGACAACCGGGCTGTTTCCACTCCGAGATGGCGTCTTCAGCGAGGCGACCTCCCAACATCAAGAGCCCCTCGTCCTGGCCGCGTGCGCGGACACCGGCACGCAATTCGCCGATGGCCCGCCGACCCGCGGGACTCGTGCCCGGGCGCAATGCGATCAGGCATTTTGACGGGCGGCTCCCCCGACCGCGGAGAGCTTCGACGTAGATGGTTCCTTCCACGCGTTTGACGAACGTGGTGGGCCCAAAACCCTCGCGTTGCAGGAGCACGCGGGCCAGGGCCTCGAAGGCGCCCGACGGCAGCTCGGTGATGCGCTTTTCCAGCGCCGCGATGGTCCGTTCGCGCAGCGCTCGGCGCGCGTCTCCGAACACCTGTTCCGCCTTTTCCAATTCGGCGTCCGGGGTTCTCCGCGCAAGCGCGTAGAGCCCGCTGCCCGCCGCGCGAACGCGGGGGCGCATTCCGTTGCGTAGGCGTTCCTTGGGCTCCGCCGCAAGCGACGTGCGAATCACGCGCCAGGCTTCGTTGGGCTCGCCGTGTATCAGGCGGCGGCGAATCGCACTGTCCGCGATCTGCCGCACGTGAACGCCGCGCCCAGGGGGCTGACCACGGAGGATCTCGACGGCCGCGTCCACGGGCGCCATGATCTTGCGAGCGGCCTGGCCGGGGGCATTTCCGGCGTCGTTCGACGGCGGCGATTCGCCCCCGACCGCCGCGGCGGAATCGCGGCCCGGCGTGGAGGCCGGAACAACGCCTTCGGATGGACCTTCAGGCGCGTCGACATTTCCATCAGCCGCGCGTGGGGAGTCGGGTGACGGGCTGGCGGCGCTGGGCGCGCCCTCCGCGAACTCACCTTCGCCTCCCACGCCGCCTCGGCGCCGTCGTCGCCGTCGTCGCCGTCGGCGCGCCGGATCGTCGTCGTCGGCGGACTGTGCGCCTTCGCTAGCGGGCAACGGCCCAAACGCATCACCCTCATCCTCGCCGGACTCGTCCGGGCGAGCGGTATCCAGGTCGTTCGCGCGCGCCGCGACCTCGTCGGCGGCCACCCGTGGCGCATGTCCATGCTCGGCCGGGGGAACTGGACGCTCACCCCTGTGCGTCGCCGTGTCGCCCTCCTCGTCGTCGTCCTCATCGCCCTCGTCGTCGTCTTCCCCGGCAGTCCGTTCTTGGTCGCCGCCCTCCAGGACGCCGGTTTCCGCCAGCGCGGCCGCGCGCGCCTCGGGCGAAAGGCCGCCGGTCGACGGCTCGTCGTCGGTCTCCTCGGGCGGCTTCTCGGCCGCCTCACGCGCGCTCCGCCGTGCGGGCGATTCGCTTTCGCCTTCCTCCGCGCGGGGGGCCGCGGACTCGCCATCCTTGGCGCCGACGCCGCCCCTTCCCCTTCCACCGCGGCGCCGTCGGCGGCGCTCGCGCTCACCGGTGGGTGCGGCTTCGTCCGCGACGCGTTTCTCAGGCGGGCGCCGTTCTTTCTTCTCGTCCGCCTTGTCGGACTTGGGGCCGTGAGCCTCACGTTTGGGCGCCTCGGCGGCCTCGGGGGCGGGCTGCCGGCCTCTGTCCTCCGCCGGCATCTCCGGGTAACGAAGCAACCCGAACACTCCGGGTTTTACGCGCACGAATGGATTGCCCGGCGCCTTCTTTACGGCCGCCGTCAGCTGGGTCTG
>PMNO01000114.1:18512-25213 GCA_003161835.1 Myxococcales bacterium
TGCCCCATCTTCGTGGACCGCGACGTCGATCTCGTCCTGCGCCAATCTCGGATTGACGTCGCGTTCCTGGCGCTGCACGGTCGCTACGGAGAAGACGGGTGCATCCAGGGACTGCTGGAATTGCTGGGGATCCCCTACACCGGTTCTGGGGTTCTGGCATCCGGGCTGGCGATGAACAAAGCCAAAGCCAAGGAGATCTTTCGCTGGCACAACCTGCCNNCCGGGGTACGTGATCGACGCCGGGGCCGGACGATCCGATCTGGGGGATGACACCGATTGCGCGGGCGCTGGGTTGGTCGTGGCCGCGCATGGTTCTTTCGGTTTTCCGGTGGTGGTCAAGCCCGCCGGAGAGGGATCGTCCCTGGGTGTCGAGCTGGCCCGGGATGAGATCGAGCTGGAAGCGGCCGTGGACCGGGCGTTGCGTTTCGACGACGAAGTCCTGGTGGAACGATTCATCGAGGGCAAGGAAATTTCGGTCGGCGTGCTGGACGGCAAGGCCATGGGCGCCGTCGAAATTCTTCCTCGGCGCGGACTCTACGATTTCCAGAGCAAGATGACCCCCGGCCGTTCGGAGTATCACTTACCAGCGCGGCTGTCCCCGGAACGGTACCGGTCGGCGTTGCGGTTGGCCACGATGGCTCACGATGCCCTCGGCTGCGATGGTGCGACGCGCGTCGATTTGATCGTGAGCGAACGGGGCAACGAGGTCATCCTGGAGGTGAACACCCTGCCGGGGTTGACACCCACCAGCCTATTTCCGCGTATCGCGCAGGGCGCGGGCGTGCCGTTTGCAGAATTGGTCGAGGAGATCCTCGCGGGCGCGCGCCTGCGGGCGCACGGCCACCGTCGGGAACGCCGGATTCTTGGAGCATCGTTCGAGGGCTCCGAGCGGAGGGCCGGCTTCCTGTCCGAAGCGCACTGAGCCACGCGTCACGTCACCCGCGCGCTGCCTTCGAGGCCTCGCCCGCCCGGTTGGGGTATATTTGAACGGGTATGAATCATCCACCACGAACCAGAGCGCCGTGGCATGTCAGGCTGGCTGTGTGGGCGGTAATGGGCGCGCCGCTGTGGTCCTTGGCGCTCATCGCCCATCGGGCCAACGCCTCGATCATCTTGGCCCTCGATCTGCCGACCCTGGTTCAGGAGGCCGATCACATCGCGGTGGTGGATGTGATGTCGGTGCGGGCGGCCTGGGACGAGCGCCACGAGCGAATCTACTCCACGATTGATCTGAAGGTCGTGGAGCACTGGAAGACGCCCGTCGGCGCCGGCGCGCCATCGGACCACCTGACGATTGTCCAGGCGGGCGGGACGGTGGACGACATCACCATGACCGTCATGGGGATGGGAAGCTTCGTCGGGGGAGAACGATCCTTGGTCTTCCTTCGCGGCCCCGCCACTCACGCGCAGGTGGTGGGCATGACCCAGGGCAAGCGCGCCATGCGGTATGAAAGCACGTCCCGCAGCTGGCTGGTCGCCCCACCCGATTTGCGTCAGACGAAGCTGGTGCGCCCGCCAACCACCGGCTATCCCCCGAACAAGCCCGCGGTGCCCGCGCTGCCGGGTCAAAAGGGCGCGGCTTCGTCCTCTCCGCCGCGCCCCGCGACCGGGAGCACCCTCCTCGGGCCGGACTCCCGGAACCTTCCGATCGATGACGTTCGCGCGGAAATCAAGCGCCTGTTGGGAACCGTTCGTCCGTGACCACCACGGGTTGGTCCCGTGGTCGGTCCGCTACCACTGCGCGCACGCTCGTGACCTGCGGCTTGTTTGCCGCGCTGGCCGCCGGCGCGCCGCCCGTGTCAGCCTACGTACGCTACCAATCACCGACCGGGTGCGCGTATGGCTGGCGATCGCGCAACGTGCCCATCACCGGATATCCGCAAGGTCTGGCGGGACTGGACGAATCGCAGATCGCCACGGCGGCGACCGATGCCGCGCTGGCGTGGAGCAAGGGCAGCGAGGCGCTGGCGTCGTGTACCGATCTGGATCTTCAGGTCACCATGAAGACGGTGAATGACGCGCCCCCCGCGGCCAAATTCGATCATCTGAACAACATCGTGTTTCGGGGCGACACCTGGTGTCCCGATCCGCCGATCTGCAGCGCGAACGAGAGGATGGCATTGGCGATCACGTCGGTGTTCGCCGGAACGAAGTCGGGTGTGATTTTTGACGCCGACATAGAGGTCAACGCGGTGGATTTTCAATGGGGCGATCTCGTGACGACCCCTGACCAAAGCAAGCAAGACCTACAAAATGCGCTGACGCATGAGATGGGACATTTCATCGGCCTCGACCACACATGCTACAGCGCCGATCCAATGCACCCGCGACCGGCGCCCGTGGACAACAACGGAAACCTCGTGCCGTCCTGCGCCGCTCGATTCCTTTCCGATGCGGTGCGCTCCGCGACGATGTTCGCGTCGGCCGACCCCGGTGACACCTCCAAGCGCACCCTGGAGCCGGACGATCAACAAGCGGTTTGCGATTCCTATCCCCTCGGCATGGATGATCCGATGGCCTGTCCCGCCTCCGGATCGAACGGATGTGACATCGCACGGGACGCCTCGGCGGAAGGCGCCCTCGGCGCAACCCGGTTTGGCGTCTGGGGTGGACTGTTGCTGGCGTCGGTCGCGTCGGCCGCATGGGTACGGGCACGGCGCGTGCGCGCGCGACGACGTTCATAGCGGCATCCCGACGCTCGCGCGGCGATCACGGGGCTGCTTTGCCATTCGCGTCGGCACGCTTGGCTAGGCGCAAGGTCACGGGCACGCTGGTGTTGCCCGCGCCCGTCAGGCGCACCGTCGCGCTCGCGTCGTCGTACGAGCGCGCACTGGCCGTCAAGCGATGTTCTCCGGCCGACAGCGGCAGTGAGAACCCACCGTCCGCGCCGCTCACGGCATACAACCCGCNNACGAGGTGAATGGCGGCCAGTACCCGCAAGGTGCCCAGGTCCAAATGTGCGCCAGGCGCCAGCATCACGGCCTGGGCACGTAGCGGGACGGATGCGGCGTTCAGGACCTCCACCTGAACCCGGCCCGGCGGCACGTCGCCAAGCACGAAGCGGCCCAGCATATCGCTGGTCGTGCGTCGGGAGCCCGTTTTCGGCAGCGACGATCTCAAAACGGAGCCCGCCCGTTGGGCCGCTGCCTCGGCCGCGAGGGGCAGGCGCGCCCAGATCACGCCCAGTTCCTCGGTCTCCGCCAGCCGGTCGTGAATCGTGGCTCCCGGCAATGGAGCGTCGTGGTCGTCAACCACGCGACCCGTGATCTGGCCGGTCCGCACCAACTCCAGGATCGTGGGCGGCAGGATCGCCGGCTCGGCCGAGCCGAGGGGAGCAACGAGCACGGAGGCGGTCCGACGCGCCACCATGCCTGGGTGGCGCGCGCGCACTTGGTAAGTGCCGGGCCCGAGTGGCGCCGAGGTCCACGCGCCGTCGGCGCGGGTGACCACCGGCAGCCACAGGCCCGTCGCTGGAACCAAATCGATCTGCACCAAGGCGTCGGCCACGGGTTGGCCGTCATCGCCGACGACCTTGCCGCGCGCAAAGCTTCCGGACTCGAGCGCCAGCTCGATGTGCGGGGCGTGCGCGGGAGCGCGCATCGGAACCACCTGCCTCATGACTGGGGTGACGAACCCCCCGGCCTCGGCGCGCAGGGCGTAGGTTCCGGGGCCGAGACCGGCGAAAGCGAAGCGGCCTTCGGCATCGGCGTCCACGCTCCGCGCTTCCGCGACGGCTTCACCGCCCAGCAAGACCCGCGCGCCGGTGATGGTCTGGCCAGCCCGCGTGACCCGCCCGACTATCGCTCGGATATCGCCGGGAAGCACCACCAGCACATCCGCATCGGGCACCTGAACTGGCCCTGCGCTGGCTGTCCCGATGCCCGGGGCCTCGATCAA
This sequence comes from Myxococcales bacterium, assembly GCA_003161835.1. Classification (GTDB taxonomy): domain Bacteria; phylum Myxococcota_A; class Polyangia; order Fen-1088; family Fen-1088; genus FEN-1088. The sequence goes on from PMNO01000114.1 coordinate 22,410, forward strand.
CAGGCGATGCGCGCCAGGGGCGAGACCGCCGAGGTGGAAGGCGCCCTTCTCGTCGGCGTGGGTCTCGTGAATCGGGGCGGACGTCGCGTCGGCCACGGCGAAGACCAGCACGCGGGCCAGAGGCACGGCCGCGCCGCGCTCGTCTTGTATGCGGCCTGCCATGGCCACGGTGGCCGTCAGCTTGAGGTCGATCCGCTTGCCGGTCGGCAACGCGACACTGATCCGCGCCATCCCGTCGACGTATCCCGGGGCGCGGGCGTGGATCTGGTAGCCACCAGGGGGCACACGCCCCATGCGAAATGCACCGGCGATGGTGGTCTTGGTGGTCGCAAAAGGAACCCGCCCATCATCCGGATCCGCGGTCAGGGTAAGCACCGCACCCGCCAGCGGTGCGCCCTGCACCGTGGTAACGGTCCCGGTCACGGGGACCGTGGGTGCCGGCTCGGGTGGCGTCTTGGCGCAGTAGCACGCGCCAACCGCAACGATGGCGACGAGCCAGATGGCCAACCCATTTGCCCCTGTTTGTCGCAACGCTTCGGGATCCCTTGCGGAACACATCGCGAGGTGCTAGAGCTTGCCGCCCTTTCGGAGGAAGTTATGCCAGCCCTTTGCACAGTCTGCGGCAAGCAGCGTCGGGTCGCCAACAACGTGAGCCACTCGAACATCAAAACCAAAAGCATTCAGCGGCCAAACCTGCGCCGCGTTCACGTCAAGATGAACGGAACGACGACGCACATTCGCGTCTGTTCCCGTTGTCTGCGGTCTGGCAAGGTCATCAAGGCCGCCTGACCCGAGCGCCGGGCAGCCGGGCCCCGCCGTCACGCCGGCACGACGGCGATCGCGTCGATCTCCACGGCCACGCCCCGGGGCAAGCCCGCCACCTGCACGGTCGCGCGCGCGGGCGGCTGGTCGGGAAAATGCCGGCCATAGATTTCGTTGACCGCCGCGAATTCGCGCAGGTCGGTCAAGTAGATCGTGGTCTTGACCACCGCCTTCAGGGACGCACCGGCCGCGGTCAGAACGGCGGACAAGTTGCGCATGACCTGCTCGGTCTGACCGCGAATCTCGCCCGGTGATACGACCTCGCCGCTGACGGGATCGAGGGGAATCTGGCCCGAGCAAAAGATCACTTTGCCCGCTGCCCCGACAGCGATGGCCTGCGCGTACGGTCCAATCGCTTTGGGGGCGTCAGACGCGACGATGGTTTCAAATGTCATGGCGGACATCATACTCGGCCCCGACGAGCGCGAAACCCTTCCCTCGGGATGTTGGCCAGGACTGCTATGGTATGGGCGTGGTGATGAAACGGCGTCCGGCGCGCGTGCAAGTAGAACCGGAAACCACCGCCGACCTGATGGCGGGGCTGTTGTCTCGCCTCGGGGGCACGGGCCGGGCGCTCGAATTTCGGGTCTTTCAGGCCTACGCCGATGCCGCGGGACACGTGTTGCGCGCGCGCACGGTGCCCGATTCGTTTCGCGACGGGACCTTGTTCATTCGAGTCGCGAGCGCGGCCCTGGCGCACGAGCTCACCCTTTTGCGCGCGCAACTGCTGGTGCGTATGGAAGCCGCGCTGGGGGCAGGCGTGGTGACCGCGATTCGCACGCGCGTCGGCACGATAACGCCCCGATCGTCGTAGCGGTCGGTCCTTTGGAGGCGGCGGAATTCCAGCCAACCCCTTTCGCACGCAAACCGAGAGCGGCGCGCTAGGTGCCCCGACCGGATGGCCCCAGCGCGTCCGCCAGGGANNGAGGCAATCGCCCGCGCGTCGGCGGGCGTCGTGATCCCGAATCCGACCACGATCGGATGGCGGTTGCCGCTGGCGGCGCGAATCTCGGCCACCTGGCGGCGCGGCCCGTCGAGATCGTTGATCTTCACGCCGGTCGTGCCGGTCATCGAGACGTAGTAGAGAAATCCGCGCGCGTGGTGCGCGGCGATCTGGACCCGCGGGGCGGTGGAGGTTGGTGCCAACAAAGGGATATACCCCACGCCGGCGTCGGCCAGCGCTGACAGCAACTCAGGTGCCTCGTCGGCGGGCCAGTCCACGCACAACACGGCGTCTGCGCCCACTTCGCGGGCGCGCCGCGCGAACGCGATCGGCCCGGTGACGACGATCGGATTGGCGTAACCGAACAGGACCAGGCCGAGTTCGGGGTTCTCCGCGCGCACGGCGCGGCACAGCTCCAAGGCGCGCGACAGGCCGCCGCCCGCCTTCAGCGCACGTTGCATGGCATCCTGGATCGCCGGCCCGTCGGCCGATGGATCGCTCCACGGAATTCCTATCTCGATGATATCGGCACCGGCGCTGGCGGCGGCCAACATCAGCCGGCGGCTGGTGTCGAAATCCGGATCCAGCGCGGTCAGATACACCACCAACGCCGTCCGATTTTCCGCCCGCGCCCGCGCGAACACGCGCCCCAGCCGCGCACCGGAGGTCTCGTGGCGCGCCGCCTGCCCCGGGAGCTCCGAGCGTTCGGTCACAACTTCACTCCCAGCGCGTGCGCGATGGTGCCCATGTCCTTGTCGCCCCGACCCGACAGATTCACGACGATTACGCTCGATTCCGGCAGCGCGGCAACGATCTCCGGCAAGGCCGCGATGGCGTGCGAGGTCTCGAGCGCGGGGAGGATGCCCTCGGTCCGGGCCAGTTGCTTGAATCCTGCGAGCGCCTCCTCATCGGTCACCGCGAGATAGCGCGCGCGACCGGTTTCCTTCATCTGGCTGTGTTCGGGACCGACCCCGGGGTAGTCGAGCCCAGCGGAGATGGAGTGGGCCGGCAGTATTTGACCCTCGTCGTCGCACAGCAC
>PMNO01000125.1:0-585 GCA_003161835.1 Myxococcales bacterium
CCAGCGTCACGTGCGCGCCCGGTGTCGCCGGTGCTCCCGGCGCCTGCTCCTATTTCCTCGACGTCAGCGGCGGATGGTACGACGCGGGCGATCAGGGCAAGTACGTGGTCAACGGCGGAATCTCGGTGTGGACGCTGCTCAACCTGTGGGAGCGGACCACTCTGCTCGGTTCATCCGCCGGCGATTTCGCCGACGGCAAGATGAACATCCCCGAAAACAAGAACGGCGTTCCGGATCTCTTGGATGAAGCGCGCTGGGAGCTGGAGTTCGAGCTCAAGATGCAGGTGCCCGCCAACGAGCCGCTGGGCGGCATGGTGCACCACAAGATTCACGATGCCCAATGGGCGCCCGACGTGATGGCCCCGGGCAACGATCCCATCCCGCGCTACCTGCAGCCGCCGAGCACGGCCGCCACCCTGAATCTCGCGGCCAATGCGGCGCAAGCGGCGCGTATCTGGCACACGATCGACAAGGCATTCGCCGCCAAGTGCCTGGCTGCGGCCGAGCGGGCGTGGAAGGCCGCCCGGACGAACCCGCCCATCCTCGCCCCGCAAATCGGCGTCGGCGGCGGCGCCTACGACGACA
>PMNO01000125.1:644-2494 GCA_003161835.1 Myxococcales bacterium
TACAAGGAGTTCATCCTCAAGTCGGAGCACTTCAAGCAGGTGACGGCCCCCTGGGACGACAATCCCGGGATGTTCACGTCGATGACCTGGGCCGATACCCGCGCGCTCGGCTCGGTGTCGCTGGCCATCGTGCCAAACGGCCTGGCCAAGGCCGACGTCGCCGCGATCCGGAANNTGGGGATCCACGTCATTCGTGGTGAACAACGGGCTGATGATGGGCCTGGCCTACGATTTCACCCACGAGGCCAAGTACCTGAATGGCGTCGCGCTGGCGATGGACTACATCCTCGGACGCAACGCCCTCGATCAAAGTTACGTCACCGGATACGGCGAGCGTCCGCTCGAGAACCCCTACCATCGGTTCTGGTGCCACCAGGCGAACCCCCAGTATCCGAAGGCGCCCCCCGGCGTGCTCTCGGGCGGCGCAAATTCCGAGCTGCAAGATCCGTACGTCCAGGCGGCAGGCCTGGCCGGATGCGCGCCGCAAAAGTGTTTCATGGACCACGGCGGCGCATGGTCTGTCAACGAAGTCACCATCAACTGGAACGCGCCCCTGGCGTGGGTGACCGCATTCCTCGACGAGAAGTCCAAGGCCAAGTCGTCCGCCGCGGTCGGCCGGCCGGCCGGTCTCCAGCAGGCCAGCACAAGGACCCAAGCCAAGACATCCGACGCCGCATCGATCGGAGGGGCGGCTCGGTAGCGGACAGGCCGACAACCGAAAGCATTCTTGTGAACGCCGACCCTCTGACCGAGGATGACTCTCATGAGTCNNCTCGTCCTCGTCTTCATCTTCGTCTTCGTCGCGCTCGCGCTTTCCGCCAGCGATCGACGAGCCCGGGCTGATGTACCGCCACCCGATGCGTGCACGGCCCCAGGACAGCCGTGCAACAACGCTGGGCCAGCCTTCCATCAGGCCGGCACGTGTACGTCCTCGACGTGCCTGAGGAGCGTTCCAGGGCCGGACGGGGGCAGGATGTCGATGTCGTACGACTGCAACCTCTGCCTGGTCGGCGGAACGGGCGGCGGTGGCGGCGCGGGCGCGGGCGCGGGAGGAGCCGGAGGAGCCACGGCAACCGGCGGCGCCGCGAACACGGGCGGCAGCGCGGCGGCCGGAGGAGGCACGGCACCCGGCGGCGGATCGTCGTCGAAAGGGTGCGCATGCTCGCTCACCGAATCACCCGCGGAGGGCTGGCTCGGTGGGAGATTCCTGCCGCTTGCCGGGATTTTCGGATTCCTTCACGCCCGCCGCCGGCGCCGTCTTCCGTGATCACGCGCGCCGACCGCGTGCTGCAACCCCTCGACGACCTGCGCGGGGGATTGCTCCGGGCCCTGGCGGACATCTCGCCGNNCCGTCGCTGTCGCTGGCCCTGGCCCCGATCCTTCTCGGGGTTCCCCACGTCGTGTCCGACGTACGCCACATGGTGATCCGTCGCGCGCTTCCCCGCTGGTGGCTGCGCACGATCGCTGCGTTCGCCGGGGCGCTGTTTCTCCTGCGCTTGGTCGAGGAAACCAGGCTCGTGCATGCGGCGCCCACCCTGGTCGAAAACGCCGTGGGCTCCGCTTGGCTGCTGTTTGCCGCCCTGGCCGGAGCCGTCCTCGGCGGCTGGCGTCGCGCGGCGCTGGCGGCGCTGGCCCTTGCGGTCGTCGTCGCGCTGGGTTCGCTGGCCGAGCCGCGGGGCTTTCGCCTGGCATTCCTGCACGGGCACAACCTGCTGGCNNGGATCGCGCCTGGCCTTCCCGACACCTGGGCCTTGGGCCTGACCACCGCGTTCGCGTTCTTGCAGTCGGTTCACTACGCGATCTGGCTGGTCGCCATCCCCCAGGACGACGCGCGCGCCGCAGGCTCCTCC
>PMNO01000125.1:2548-5833 GCA_003161835.1 Myxococcales bacterium
TTCGGCCTCACGGTTGCGACGGAAGCAATCTTCGCCGTGCCCTTGTTGCGACGGAGCGAATCGAGTCTAGGCCGGCGTCTCGGAGCCGTGCTGCTCGTCAACCTCGCGACCCACCCGCTGGTGTGGTTCCTGTTTCCAGGGCTCGCGCTGCCCCACGCGACGCGCGTCGGGCTCTCGGAGACGTTCGCCGTGGGCTGCGAAGCGGCCGCGTACCTCGTGATCTGGCCTGCGCTTGGGCCACGCCGCGCTGTCTTGGTCGCCATTGTCGCGAACGCAGCGTCGCTCGCCTGCGGCCTGCTCCTACGCTCCGTGCGCTTGTTGCACTGATTGCGCCCTCGAACGCGCAACGGAAACCGCTACGGACAGTCCAGGGACCTCCGAGAAGTGTCTGATTCTATCAATAAATCGCATGGCCTCCTTGTCTGCCGAACGATCTTGCGTGATTGGACGGCTGCAGTCGATGAACCGCGGCTCGGTCGTGTCTCCGATTCCTCCAGTGTAGCTCGCAACGCTGCCAACGATCGCTGCCGCCATGGTCCGGGCGATGGGTCAGGGAGCGGCGTGAATCTCGTAGTAAGTAATGCCGAAACGGCTCGCGATGACGATCTGGCACCCAACGAACGTTGATGAGCCCATCTCATCTTGCATGAAGGCGGAACCATCTTCATGTCTCGCTGTCGCGAGCACAGCGCCCGTGGCCGGGTCAAGGACCTCCAGACCACCGAAGAGCTCGCCGACCCAGAGCTGGCCCGGCCTGGAAGCGACACCGTTGTCGCGCCCTGATGATGCCGCGCTCGTGAAGAACCTCTTCTGGATGCCGCCCGTCGTTCGATCGATCTGGAAAACGTCGCCGGTTCCGCTCGACAGCCACAGGGCCGAACCGTCGAAGTCGACATCGGAGGGCCCGAGGACCGTGGGCGAGGACATCATACGGGTCAGCTGACCGTTCGTCGGATCGACGCGAACGAGCTTGTTCGTATTGCCAGATACCGAAATCCATATCACCTCGCCATCCCAGGCGATCCCGTAGGCGCCGGTGCCCCCCTGCTCAATCAGGTTGTCGAACGAGAACGTCCGCTCTGTCGCGCCCGTCTCGGGATTGAAGCGAACGAGNNGCGCTCGGCGGCCAGCCTTTCGTAGGCAGACCCATCGCGGCCATTTCTGCCCGGGCATCGTCCGTCCCGCTGTCGGTCCCAGACTGAACGGGAGTCGATCCCTGGCCAGCGGGCGACGTCAACGCTGGGCGCCCGCACGCCAGACCCAAGAGCGTCGCCACGAGCGCAGCTCCGCGGACCAGATTCTCGCGCGCGACGAAAATCTTCAATGCACCAGAGAAGCGACTTTTCGACATGTGCGTACTCCAGCAAGCACGGTTCGAGCCAAACAAGAGTCTGGCAACCATTGAGAAATCACACTCCTCTATTCATTGCGGCCTGGATAGCGGTTGGCCGTGACATCTGCGTCGCGATCTCGTCGCAGCGGCCGTTCCCCGCAAAGGTCTACTTTCGTCATCTCATCAAGTCCGCCCAACGCCATGCCGTTCAGCAGCGGCGCGACGCGCCGTCCGCTGCTGGGGCGGGTTGGGCAGCCCTCTGGCGCGCAGGTGGTATGGCAGCCTTCTCCTATTCGTGGCCCCTCGCATGTTCGACACAATGAGCTTACCGATGTCCTTAGGAACCACATGGACAGCAAGAAATTGAACCCCCGCCTGGGCCTGATGGCAAGGAACGGCACACCACGGGCGGCTGCGGCCAAGGCCCAGGGCCGGCGCTGCCACACGCCAGTGCGTACTCGTCGGAGTGACACTGGTTTTCACAATTTGAATGGGAAACACCCGGCGTCACATTCGCCCCAGGGCACTCCGTCAGGCTATTGCTCAAGCAAGCCATCCCGCCACCGGTCGAGCCGAGGCATGAGAGGTACGCTTGTGCAGCCACGCATTGCCCTACCGACGAGTCCGCCGAATCGAAGCTCGCGGGCCATTTGCAGGCGAGGGAGGTCACGGCGCCGTCTACCAAACCGGCGGGCGACGACTGACAATTGCAAGCCCAGAAGCAAGCCAGTGTGAAAAGAAAGCCGAGTGCTCTTTGCCTGTAGCGCGGAAACTCGTTCTTCTCCATGGCCTTCCTCCGGGTGGTCTGCCCAACGATTGCGTGTTCAGCGGCGGCGCGCAAGCGCCTCGGCTTTGTCAGGCCATTCGGCTGCGTCGAACTTCGGGTGTGCCTGCCTGAATTTCAGATAGCCCAGCGCGAAGTTGCTGGCATCCGCACAGCTTCGGATCTGGTCGAGCCCGAGTGAACGAGCGAGCTCGGGATATTTCGCGAGTTGCTGGTTGATCTTCGGAAACGAGTAGATCTCGCGATCGACGACGCGACCGTCCCTGAAGGGACCTAAGTCGCGCTNNGCGGGATAGCCCGCTCCGCGGGGCTCACCTTCTCGGACGGTAGCGCTTTGTCCGCGGTGAGCGCCGACTCCGGCGGAGCTACAAGCGCCCGCGTATCTCGTCGGGGTGGCTCCAGGCGCTCACAGCCGCTCGCCGAGGCGAACGCCAACGCGACCGTTACGGCTCGCCGAGAACGAAAACCGCTTGGGCTTGCGCAGTGTTGACCCGAATACAACCAAGCATTCCATGACGACGCAGCTGTCCTAGCATGTCCGAGCATGGGTCGAGCATCCGTACCTCTCCCCGGCGCCGGAGCACGTTCACCCGTCAGGCGGGCATCGTGGATTCGGTGCGCCGTCCGCGACGACTCCGCATCCCGCAATGGTTTCGAAGGCAAATACGAGCCAGTCATTCGGCATTCCCGGCCGCTCAAATTCAGTGGCAGTTCCGCCAGCCGCGTGAACAACTGTGTGCCGCCAGAAGTCAAGAGCGCCTCGGTTCCCTTTAGAAACGCGTACCGTCCACTTCCCAGGAAGACGTTTCCACAAAAGATGCGCCGCCCGTCGACCGACTCCGCAATGCCGGTACTGACGAAGCACGAAGAACTCGGCGACATCAAGGGTGCCCGGATCTTCGCTTGCTGGAGAACCGCGAGTAGCAAAGACAAATCCGGCCACGCGTGCGTTGCATTTGATGAGAAACGGAAATCTACGATCGTCCTCGGACCAATAGAGCGGCAGTTTTGGGTATCCAAATCTCCCGTCCGCCCCTAGTTCAACACCGGGGAAGACCTCACTGAGATCATGGATGTAGAACTCAAGAAGGTTCGACAGCAATGCAGCATCAGTCGTCGCGGCAGGTTCGAGGGAAACATCTTTGAAGTCAGGCATGAGATCAGCCGC
>PMNO01000410.1 GCA_003161835.1 Myxococcales bacterium
GCATTTCACCAGCGTGCTCTTGCCCGCGCCGTTCTCGCCCAGCAGGCAGTGCACCTCGCCCGCCTTCACGTCGAGGGTCACCTCCTCGAGCGCCGGCTTGCCGCCGAACTGCTTGGAGATTCCGTCGAGCGCCAGCACCGTCGCCGGCGGCGCGGGCCTTTCGAGCGCGGCCTCCATCGTCGTCCCCTGGCTTGGTTTAGTTAACTGTCGAGCGTCTTGATCTTGCCCTCGAGGACGTCCTTCTGGATCGCCTCGAGCTTCTTCTTCTGCTCGGGCGTGAGGCCGCCGCACACCTTGATGTCCGAGGACATGGGGCCCATGGCCAGCCCGAACGGCTTGAACTCGGGCTTCCAGGTGCCGGCGACGAGCTGGTCGATGGCATACTCGACCTGGAAGCCGACGCCCGTCACGGTATACGCGATGTAGAGCGGGTCGGTGCCGCAGCGATCGGTATAGCTGCCGATGATGTGGGTCTTCTTCTCGCGTGCCGCCTGCTCCATGCCGCGCAGGCCGAGGTTGAGGATGTGGTAGTGCACGTCCGCGCCCTGCGCGATGGCGGCCAGCGTGGCCTCCTTGGATTTTGCCACATCGTCGAAGTCGCCCGTGTACGACTCGAGGTACTTGATGTTCGGGTTCACGTACCTGGCGCCCTTGCCGAACTCTTTCCCGGCGTTGACGATGGCGGGGATCTCGAGCCCGCCGACGTAGCTGACGCCGCCCGTCTTCGAGAGCATGGCCGCGGCGGCGCCCGCGACGAACGCGATCTCGGCCTGCCGAACGTCGTACTGCGCGACGTTCGGCACGGGCGGCGCCTTGTTGCCGCCCACGATCGAGAACTTTACCTTGGGGAAGCGCTTCGCGACCTTGAGGACCGACGCCTGGGTCTGGCCACCCACGCCGATCACCAGCTCGTTCTTCGTGGCCAGCATCGTGAGGGCCTGCTCCATGTCGGCGAACTTCACGTTCTCGACGAAGCTCACCTTTGCCTTGTCGCCGTTCTTCGCCTCGGCGCGCTTGAGCCCGTCGTAGCCGGACTCCATCCAGCCCTTGTCGCTCTTCGAGCCGGGGATGAGGACGCCGATCTTGAGCGGGCCGGCCGCCGCGGCCACCCGCTCCCTTCCCTCGAAGGTCGCCAGCCCGGCGGTCGCGAGCGCCAGCAGCAGGAGGCCCGCCAGCCCGCGACGACGCGGGCCTGAAAAGAAATCCGCGAGGGGCCGCGTGCGGGCGTGATGGTCTTCGAGCTCGTCGGTAAGGCTGTCCGTCATCTCCTGCGTGGCGCGCGTCATAGGCAGTCCCCCTTTTTTCGTCTCTGAAAGGGGCCAGTCTAGGTTTCGCGATGTTGCGCACAGGTTTCTCGAGCACCCGTTCTATGTAAATATTTACTTACTTATGGATCCGGCGGTGCGCTCGTCTGTCCGGACACGGAGAGTCGCGGCATGGTGCGGCGGTGGCGGTCCGAGGAGCACTAGCCACCCCGGGGGCTCGCCTCCGGGTGCCAACGGTTGTTAAATCGGGGTGTGGAGACAGCGAGCTCAGATGGCGCCAAGGTTCGGGTGGTGATCCTGTTCGGCGGTCGATCGACCGAGCACGAGATCTCGCTCCTGTCCGCACGCAACGTCTACCGGGCGCTCGATCGCAAGCGGTTCGAGCCGCTGCTGATCGGGATCGACAAGCAGGGCCGCTGGCGTCTCGAGGCCGAGTCGACGCTCGAGGCTGCCCACGGTGATCCGCGCCAGGTCAGCCTCGATCCGCGCGCGCCCCTGGTGGACGCCGCGATCTTGCGGCGGCAGGACGTGGTGATCCCCATGCTGCATGGGACCTTCGGCGAGGACGGGACCATCCAGGGTTTGTTGGAGCTGGCGCAGGTGGCCTACGTGGGCGCCGGGGTCCTCGGCTCGGCCATCGGCATGGACAAGGACGTGGCCAAGCGACTCTTGCGGGACGCCGGCATCCCCATCGTGGACTTTCGCGTGGTGACCACGCACCAGTTTCATCGGGATCTCCAGGCTTGTCTGGGGCAGGGCGAAGATCTGGGATATCCGCTCTTTTGCAAGCCGGCCAACGCCGGCTCCTCCGTCGGTGTGACCCGGGTGGCGCGCGCCAGCGAGCTGTCGGCCGCCCTCGCGACCGCGCTGACGTTCGACCGGAAGGCGTTGTTGGAGCGAGCCGTCGATGCCCGAGAGATCGAATGCGCGGTGCTGGGCAACGATGAGCCTCTCGCCTCGATCCCCGGCGAGATCGTGCTGTCGCACCGGGACGGTTTCTACTCGTACGCTGCCAAGTACGTGGACGCCGGCGGATCGAAATTTCAGATCCCCGCCGATTTGCCTCCGTCGGAGATAGAGCGGGTACGTTCCCTCAGCGTCGCCACGTTCCGCGTCCTCGAGCTCGAAGGGATGGCCCGGGTCGATTTCTTCCTGGACCGCAAGACCGGCGCGCTTTCGGTCAACGAAGTGAACACCATTCCCGGCTTCACCGCGCTGTCGGGATATCCAAAGATGTGGGAGGCGTCGGGACTGTCGCTTGCGGCCCTCGTCGCACGATTGATCGATCTGGCCATTGAACGGCGCGACGTCCGGCGGGCGCTGACGGTATGACCTTCCGGCGCGTCGCCGTCGCCGCCGGCGCGTTGGTCGAGCGGCGTCCCACGCTTTGCGCGTCGCTGTTGCTGCTCGCCTTGCTCGCGCTCAGCTCCGTCGACGCCTACGACAACACGCTGACCTACGACGAGCCCGTGCACCTGGCATTCGGCGCGAAGCTGCTGGATGGCGGTCTCGAACATGCGGACTCGCAGAGGATGCCCATCTCGGTTCTCAATGCGCTTCCGCANNTCAGCCGGTTGCCCACGGTGATTGGATCCGCCTTGCTGGGCTGGTTCATCTTCGGCTGGTCGCGTCGTCTGTACGGGCCTCGGGGCGGCCTCCTCTCGCTCTTCCTGTTCGCGTTCTGTCCGACCAGTCTGGCCCACGGAAGTTTGGCCACCACCGATATGTACGGCGCCCTGTTCGCGTTCTTGGCCGTCCTGACTTTCACGAGCTTCATGAAGATCCGATCCTGGCCCAGCTTGCTTGTCGCAGCCGCGATCATGGGAGTGGCCCAGCTGGCCAAGCAGACCGCCCTGTTGCTGTTCCCCGTGTTGCTGATGGCCTTGAGCCTGCGCCACATCGCCAACCGACGTGCTCGTCGCGCCGATTACCGGCCGGAGCGAGGCGCGGTGATGCTCAGGGGCGCCCTTCAGGCGCTGGCCTACTTCGCCATCGTCTTGGGAACCGTGAACGCGGGATACGGTTTCAAGGGAACCTTCGAGACGTTGGACACCCACCAAAGATGGCTTGAATCAGACCAAGGCTTGACCCGGGCGGTCCCCCGGGGGGCGGGTCTCGCCAGGCGGCTCAATGCGGCGCTGGGCCAGGCTCCCTTGCCGCTGCCGCGGGTGTACGTCGAGACCTTCCTGGTCGGCCAGTACTACAACGACACGGGTAGAGGGCACGGGCCGATCTATCTCCTCGGGAACCTGAGCCAATTGGGCTGGCGGGCCTACTTCCCGGTGGCCTTTGTTCTCAAGACGCCCTTGCCGACCTTGGGCCTGATCCTGCTCGCCGTCTTTGTTTCGCTTCGGACGGGACGAGCGCGTCTGGACTCCGATGAGCTGCTCATCCTCTGTTCGGCGGCGATTCTCCTCGGATATTTTTCATTGTTCTGCACGGCTCAGATCGGAATACGCTACTTGCTTCCCGTCTTGCCCTTCCTCTACGTGCTGGCGGGTCAGTGCGGATCGTGGTCTCCCCCGGTTGGACGGGGGTATTGGAGGGCGTGCCTGGTGACGCTCCTTTTGTGGCTACCGATTTCGGTCCTGTCCTATCTCCCCCACCACATCTCCTACTTCAACGAAGTGTGCTGGAATCGCCTGCACCTCTATCAGTACTTGGCCGACTCCAATTTGGACTGGGGGCAAGATGGCTACGCCCTCGATCGCTACCTGGAACTGCACAAAGGGCAAGCCATCGCGGTGAACCCAGCAAATCCAACCACCGGAACCGTTGTGGTCGCCGTGAACAGTCTCGTCGGGGTGACAGGCAGTCCGCACACCTTTCAGTGGCTGCGGGACAATTACCTGCCCACGGCGCGTGCGGCCTATTCTTGGCTGGTGTACGAAATCCCTCCCTCGGCCCCGAGGTAGCAGCGCGAGCGGACGCGAGCGCCGCGGCCTCACGCGCGCTCGGTGCCGGCGCCTGCGGCCAGGCGGGGTGGGCCCCAGCCCCGGCTCTTGACGCGTCCGGGCGTTATCCCCAGAGTTTGTTCGTTTGAGAAAAAAGAAATTGACGTTACATGGGCACTACCGTACACACGACATCAGGTTTTGCGTGTATGGTGGTGTCATGGAGGAAGCCAGGGTGAGTGAGAGTCTCGTGCGGGGGGTCGGAAGGCCTTCGAAGGCGCAGCCGTTTCGGTCGTTCGTCGTCGACCTGCTGCTTGCGAATCCGAGGATGAAGTCTCTCGAAGTCGTTCGTCGCGCCAAGGCCGCCGGTTACACAGGCGGCAAGAGCGCCTTGTACGCGGTGATTGCGAGTCTTCGACCGAGGCGGAGCCGGCCCCTCGGCCATCAAGACAAGATTCCGGGCGAGGTCATCAGACACGGAGTGGGAGCGGTGGATGTCCGCTTCACGGATGGCCAGACCAGGACCGTCTCGTTTCTCGCTTCCCGGCTCGAGTACTCGCGTTTTTCAGTGGTTTCGTTGATGACCAACGATGGCGTCGAGACGCTGGTCCGGACCATGGTGCGCCATTACAAGGAAATGGGGGGCGTTACCTTGCTGGCGACCTTTGATCGGTCAAAGCCCGTCGCGACCCGGACCGACGCCGACGGCCAGGTGCTTGAATGGGATCCCTCGTTCGCCTACGCGGCGATTGAGCTGGGGTTGGGGGTCGAGGTGCGGGCGCGCCGGGGTGCCGAGCGCGGCCTCGGGACCAATCTGGGCAACTGGGTCAAGAACACCTTCTTCAAAGGTCGGGTGTTCGCGGGCGAGACGGATCTCGAACGCCAGCTCGAGGATTGGGTCGCCAAGAACAACAACGCCGCATCCCTTGAAAACGGCGGCCAGATCGGCAACCGCAGCCCGGCGGTCTTGCTGACCGAGGAACGACAACGTCTGCGGCCCTTGAAGGCTACACCCGAGACCCTGGCCTTGCGCGTCCCGGTAGTCGTCGGACCGCGGGCCGCGGTGCTCTACGAAGATCAATCGTATGCGATGCCGGCCGAAGCGGTCGGTTTGGTGGGCGCTCTGTACTTGTATCTAGACAAGGTCGTGGTGATCGCGGGGCGTTACCAAACCACGCATCCGCGCTATGGGAACGTCCGCACGGACGAGCCATTCTGGTCCGGTGCTCAGAACCGGCAACTACGTCCAGGCGGTCTCGGCCGCTCGTCCGCCAAAACCTCGTCCGAGGCGCCCACGGGCTGACGCGTACCCGCAGACGCGCCGTGCAAACCCCTCCTAGCTGGAGGCGGTGAGCACCGTGTGTTCCACGTTGCCTTCCGCCTGGGCGTTGGGCCACAAGACGGCTCGGGAAATCCGCGCGTTCGATTTGACGACCGCACCGCTGCCCACCACAACCTCCGGTCCGACGGTCGCGTGGGCCTCGACCACCGCGTCCGCGTCGATACGCACCGGGCCGATGATGCGTGCGGTGGGAGCCACGTCGGCGCGGTCGTGCACGCCAGTCAGCGGACCCGGGGGGTGGGGGATGAGGCTGGGCGCGCGCAGCAGGGCCAGATTCCCGGACAGATAGCGCTCGGGCGTCGAATGCTCGGCGAAGTAACCAGGCAAGACCCAGGCTCGGATATCGGCGCCGTCCCTGAGCGCGGGAATGTACCCATCGCGAATCGAGTCGGAGAAGACTGGCCGAAGCCGGTCGAGGATTGCCGGACCGACAATTTGAATGCCCGTGAACATGCGCTCGACGACGGCTCCCCGGGGGCCGCGTGGTGCGCGCGCATCCAGGATACCGACCACGCGCCCGTCCTCGTCGGAGCAGATCGCTCCCCACGATCGAGCCGCGGGATCGTCGCGGAGGACCAACGTCGCGTCGGCCCCTGATGCCTGATGCCAGGCGATCAAGGAGCGGAGGTCGATGTCGGCGACCACCTTGGCATTCATCACCAGCACCGCTTCGTTGCCCAAAAGGTGCCGAGCGCGAGCCAGTCCTCCCCCGGTGCCCAAGAGCTCCGCCTCATCCGAGTAGGCCACCTCGAGGCCCATGGCTCCGCCATCACCCAGCGCGCCGCGAATCAAATCGCCGTGGTGATGCAGATTGACGACGACCTCCTTCAAGCCTGCGCGCACACAGGCCGCCAAGCCGAACCGGATCGCGGGGTAACCGCAGATCGGCAACAGCGGCTTGGGAAGCGCCTGGCCCAACGCACCAAGACGCGTACCCAGGCCCGCCGCCAGCAGCATCGCCTTCATCGAGTTTCGAAAGCTATCATGCTATGCCTTTCCCAATGAAGATCTGCGTGATCGGAACCGGCTATGTGGGCTTGGTCGCGGGAGCTGGTTTCTCGGACATGGGCAACGACGTCACCTGCTGCGATGTTGATCGCGGCAAGATCGATGGACTGAACCGCGGGGAGCTGCCGATCTACGAGCCTGGCCTCGACAAGCTGGTGGCGCAGAACGTCGCCGAAAAGCGCCTGCAATTCACGACCGATATTCCGCGAGGTGTAGCGGGAGCCGATGTCATCTTGCTGGCGGTCGGAACCCCGCCGGGCGCCGACGGGTCGGCGGATTTGTCGTTCATCTTCAAGGCCGCTGAAAGCATCGCCGACGCGCTGACTGGTTGGGCGGTCGTGGTCACGAAATCGACCGTACCGGTAGGCACGGGCGACAAGATCGAAGCCTTGATGAAGAAGCGGACGCGACACGAATTCGCGGTGGCGTCGAATCCCGAGTTCTTGAAGGAGGGCGATGCCCTCAACGACTTCATGAAGCCGGACCGTGTGATCGTTGGCGCCGAGGACAAACGCGCCATCGACTGCCTGCGAAATCTGTACGCGCCCTTCACGCGCACGAGCGACCGGATGATGGTGATGGATCGGCGCTCCGCCGAGCTGACCAAGTACGCCGCCAATTCGATGCTGGCCACCCGGATCTCATTCATGAACGACCTGGCGAATCTGTGCGAAATTCTGGGCTGCGACATCGAGCTGATTCGCAAGGGGATGGGTTCCGACGCGCGGATCGGGCCCAAGTTCCTGTACGCTGGCCCCGGATTCGGCGGCAGCTGCTTTCCGAAGGACCTGCGCGCCTGTATCAACACGGGGCGCGAGGCGGGCTACGAGCTGCGGATCCTGGATGCGGTCGTTGCTGTCAACGAAAAGCAGAAGCAGCGGTTGGGGGAAAAGGTGCTGGCCCACTTTGGCGGCACCCTCACGGGCAAGCGCATCNNGGCGCGCAGGTCGTGGCCACCGATCCGGTGGCGATCCCCGCGGTCCGCAAGTTGCTCGGCGATCGGATCGGCTTCGAGGAAGGGAACTACGTCGCGGCGGAAGGGGCCGATGCCTTGGTCTTGGTCACGGAATGGAACGAGTTTCGTCGCCCCAGCTTCGATCGGCTCAAGCAGATCATGCGGCAGCCTGTCATTTTCGACGGGCGCAACGTCTGGAACCCGGCGGAGGTTCGGGCCGCCGGCTTCGTCTACGAGGGCATCGGGCGGGGGGCCAAGACCGGCTGAGACGCTAGGCCCGCTCGATCCGGGCCGCCACGACCGTGACATTGTCCAGGCCGCCGTTGCGGTTGGCGCTTGCGATGAGCTCCTCGCAGATGCCGTCAAGGTCCTGGTCGGCGCCCGCGATCTCGGCGATCTGTTCGTCGGAGACCATGCCGGACAGCCCGTCCGAACAAAGGACGTAGACGTCGCCCATGCGGGGGGCGTCCACGTAGACGTCGACCTGGACCGTGTCACGCATACCCAAGGCTCGAACGATGACGTTCTTGTGCGGGAACGCAGCGATCTCATCGGGCGTCAGATGCTTCATCTTGATGTAGTCGTTCAGGAGCGAATGGTCCTCGGTCAGCTGCTCGAAGGCCCCGTCGCGCCGCCGGTATAGCCGGCTGTCACCGACGTGGCCCACGATCAGCGCGTCGTCGAGAAACAGCGCGGAAAGCACGGTCGTGCCCATGCCGTGGCAATTCGGGTCACGCTGCGCCTGCTCGTGGATCTTCAGGTTCGCGAGCTTGATGGCGGTGATCAGGCGGTTGATGTCGTATCGGTGACCGCGATCCATCTTGAACGGCCACGTCAACTGCTGCTCATCCTGGGTTGTCTTGAAGAAGCCCGCGATCGTTTCGACCGC
>PMNO01000068.1 GCA_003161835.1 Myxococcales bacterium
TATCTGTTGATCGGCACCGACAACACCGCGCGCCAGCAGGTGGAAGCCGAGAAGAAGAAGCTCGATCAGCGCTTGCGCGACCAGCAATTTTATACGCGCTCGCTGATCGAATCCAACATCGACGCGATCATGACCACCGACCCCGATGGCATCATCACGGATGTCAACAAGCAGATGGAGGCGCTCACCGGCTCCACCCGCGATGAGCTGATCGGAGCGCCGTTCAAGGACTACTTTACCGATCCCGAGCGTGCCGAATTCGGGATCAAGCTCGTGCTGAGCGAAAAGAAGGTCACCGACTACGAGCTGACGGCGTGCGCACGCGACGGAAAACAAACGGTGGTGTCGTATAACGCGACCACTTTTTACGACCGAAACCGCACGCTCCAGGGCGTGTTCGCGGCGGCACGCGATGTCACCGAGCGCAAGCGTGTGGAGGCGGAGCTGAAGCATGCCAAGGCCGACGCCGAGAGCGCGAGTCAGACCAAGTCGGATTTCTTGGCGAGCATGAGCCATGAAATCCGAACGCCGATCAGTATCATCATGGGCATCTCGGACCTGCTCGCGAAGACCCCTTTGTCCCCCGAGCAAGACAAGTACGTGCAGATCTTTCGCCGCGCCGGCGACAATCTGCTGAATCTCATCAACGACATCCTCGATCTCTCGAAAGTCGAAGCCTCGCAACTCGAACTCGAACGGACCGAGTTCTCGTTGAACGACCTCCTGGAGAAGGTGTTGGAGATGGTGGCGGTCCGGGCTCATGAAAAGGGGCTGGTCCTCGTGGGCGAGATCGCTCCGAACGTGCCCACCAACCTGGTCGGCGACCCGACACGGGTGCGGCAAGTGCTGCTCAATCTGGTGGGCAACGCGATCAAGTTCACGGAATCCGGGCAGGTGTCCCTACGAGTCACGACGGATGGGGCCCCCACCCAGCGCGGGCTCATGCGGTTCACGATCTCCGACACAGGCATCGGAATTCCGGGCGAGAAATTGGGTCGGGTGTTTGAGCGATTCATCCAAGCCGACTCATCCACGACGCGTAGGTTCGGGGGCTCGGGGCTGGGACTGACGATTTCGAAGCGCCTGGTGGAACTGATGGGCGGACACATCTGGGTCGAAAGCGATGTCGGGAAGGGCAGTGTGTTCTCTTTCGCGGTGCCGCTCGAGATAGGGGCCGGGGGCCCGAGGCGGATGGCGGTGCCAAGCGACGCGGGTCCCGAACCGCCGCTGCCGGCTCTGCGTATTCTGCTGGCGGAGGACTCCCCCGATAACCGCACGATCACGCTGGCCTACCTGCAGGATACGCCGTACCGGGTGGAAATAGCCGAGACCGGGGCCATCGCCTGCGAAATGTTCGTGGCCGGACACTACGATCTTGTCCTCATGGATCGGCAAATGCCGGCGATGGATGGCTTGACCGCGACGCGAACTATGAGAGCCTGGGAGCAGGTGAACGGCAGGCCCCTCACTCCGATCATCGCGCTGACGGCGTCTGCCTTGAAAGGGGATCGCGAACAGTGTTTGGCGGCTGGATGCACGGCCTATTTGACCAAACCGATCAAACAACAGGTGCTCCTGCAAGCGATCAAGGATCGTTCCATGGTCGCACCGCCATCATCGAAGCGGGAGAGCAACCGGACGGGCCCGACCGTTGGGCATGCGTTTCCAAAGCTAGCGGCGTGGATTCCCGTGTTTCTGCAGAGCTGCAGGCAGGATGTCATCTCGATGCGGGATGCCCTCGGTCGGGGTGACTTTGAAACGGTGGAGTGCCTGGGGCACTCCATGAAAGGCGCCGGGGCCAGCTTTGGATTCCAGGCCATCACCGACCTCGGCGCAGCCCTGGAGCAGGAGGCCGGCAGGGCCGACACCCACGCATCGAGAACGTCGGTGGACGAATTGTCCACGTACCTCGACCGCGTGGAATTCGCGCAGAGCGAGGGGCCCGGGCACGGGGACGACTTCGCAGTACGATCTCCGCTTTCCGAGCCGGCGGCGGAACGCGCGCAAAGGATCGTGCTCATTGAAGACGACGACGACATGCGCACGGTTTTTCGCGAAGTTCTCGAGGACAGAGGGCACCACGTGAAAGAAGCGTGGGACGGGATCGAAGGACTGGCCCTGATCCTCTCCGAAAAGCCCGATGTCGCGATCATCGACATCGGTATGCGCGGGATGGACGGCTACGAAGTCGCGCGGCGCGTGCGCACGGCGCTCGGACATTCGGTCCGGCTCGTCGCGATCACCGGACATGGGAAGGAAAGCGATCGCGTTCAGGCTCTCTCCGCTGGCTTCGATACGCACTTGACCAAGCCGGTCGNNCAGGACGCCCTTCGCCGCCGGATCCGTGCGGCCCTGGATGATGGCAGCCGCCACCGACAGGCCGAGCCACTGGCCTTGCCAGTTGTCGTACCCGAAGTGCACCCCGAGGTAGAGGCGGCTGGCCCCGTTCTCGAGCTGGGCCTGGCTGAAGGTCGTGACCACGCGGGTCGTGACGCTCCCAGTGCCGGAGTTGGTCCCCTTGAGCCAGGGCAAGGAGGTGAGGGTCGCGGGGCTGTGATCCGGGTTGATGTGGTCCCCCCCGAAGAAGGCCCGCAGCACCTCGAAGCC
>PMNO01000282.1 GCA_003161835.1 Myxococcales bacterium
CTCCTGTCGCAAACGCGCGTGGGCACGTACCTGAACAAGTTCGCGGTCGACCGCCAGGCCCAGGGTGAGGGCATCGGCGGCGATCTGTGGTCCGTGATGATCCGGGACTACCCGACCTTCCATTGGCGCGCGCGCCCCACCAATCCGATCTCGGCCTGGTACCTCAAGCACGCCGACGGGGTGGCGCGCTTCCCCGACTGGCACGTGTACTGGCGTGGCTTGACGGTCGACCAGATAGAGCCCGCCATCCGGCACGCCTTGGCCGCGCCCGTCGATTTTCTGACCTGAAGAGGCCGCTATAGCGGCTCGTTGCACTCGGTGCGCACGATGTCGTCCAGGGTCTCGCGCCGGGCAATGAGTCTGGCGCGACCGTCATCCCAAAGGACTTGCGGCGCCCGCCCCAGCGATACGTAGTTCGAGCTCATGGCCGCGCCATAGGCACCCGCGTCGTGAAGCACCAAAAGATCTCCCGGGTCTGGGCGGCCAAACGGTCGGGGCACCAGCAGCTCGCGATCGTCGCGCGTGAAGACGTCACCACTTTCACACAGCGGCCCAGCGACGATGAACGGTTCGGCCGGGCGGCCGGCACCCGCGCCAACGATCGAGATGTGGTGGTACGAGCCGTACATCGCCGGGCGCACCAGATCGACGAAACCCGCGTCCACCATGACGAACTCGTGGCCGGCGCCGCGATCGTTCGCGGTCGTACGCTTGATGTCCTTGACGCGGGCGACCAGCAGGGCCATGCCCGCCACTGCGAAGCGGCCGGGCTCGATCTCGATCCGGATGGGACGTCCGGCGATGGATGCCAGGCGCTGGGCGGCGTCGAGCAGCACCGGCCGGTACCACGCCAGATCGTACGCGTCGGCCCCCGGGCGGTAGGGGTAGGGAATTCCACCCCCCAAATTCACGGCCTCGACATCGGGGAAACGCGGCAAGAGCGCGGCGAACGTATCCACCAGCTTGCGCATGTTGGCGTCGAACTCACGGATCTGCGGTCCGGTCCCGACGTGGGCGTGCAACGACACGATCGGAAACCGGGCGTCCGCGGCGCGGGCGATAACGTCGCTCAGATCGTCGGACCAGATGCCGTGCTTGGACGACGGCCCCCCCGTGTCGCACGACTGCACGTGTCCGTGCCCGAAGCCGGGATTCACGCGCACGGCTATTGGTCCGCGATATCCCGCCCCGCGCAATTCGTCCAGCATCCCCGGCGAGCCGACATTCGGCAGAATTCCGTGCTCCAGCACCACGGTGAGGGCGTTGTCCCGAAACACGTCCGCGGTGAACAGCACGACCGGGGGACGCGCCCCCATGGCGAACCCGGCGCGACGCGCGCGCAGGACCTCGTTGCCGCTGACGGCGTCGATCCAGAAACCGGATTCGCGCACCAGCTCCAGCACTTTCCACGATGAATTCGCCTTCATCGCGAATCGCGCCTGCAGATCGCGCCCCTCCGTCAGCTCGGCGAGCTGCTTGAGGCGCTCGCGCAGGATCGAGGCATCGTAGAGGTAGAACGGCGTGCCGACACGGTCGGCGATCCGGTCGAGTGAATACTTGGAAATATCGAGGGTTTGGTCCATGGGCAAAAGGCGGAACGAGGGGGCGGGCCGCGGCCGGGGCCTACGAACGATGCCGCGGTGTGATTGGAATTGACGACCTTTATACAGCGCCGGTGACCGCAACGTGAACCGCGCTGCCGCGGCCGCGGGACTATGTGTAAACTGGGCGCGCGCCGCAGGCCAACCAGCGCGTTCTTAAAATTACGGGACCTAGGAGACAGGACATGCGGAACTTCTTGTGGGTATTGCCGGTGTTCGTGGTGACAACTATGGGGACCTCCCTGTTGGGCGCAAGGGGAGGGGCGGCTGCTTGGGCGGCGACTCCGCCGGTCAACGCCTGCGGTTGTTATCGGGACACAACCGGTTCCTGCTATTGCGGCAAGAAAGGCAAGTGCGATTGCCCGGGCGAGTGCGAGCCCAAGGGATGCGAGGAGAAGCGCGCCAAGGAGCTGGAGCGAGAAGTGGAAGCCGAGACCAAGCGGGCACGCGAGGCGGAGAAGAAGCAGCGCGCGCTGGAGGCAGAGGAAAAGAGGAAGGCCGAAGCCGTCAACGACGAGGAAGAAGTAGCCGCCAAGGCCCGGGCCCAGGCAGCCGAGAACGCGGACGACAGCGGTGACAAGTCCGAGGCGACCCCGAAATCCAAAAAGGGCAAGAACGCCAAGGCCGACAAGAGTGGCAAGAACGCCAAGAGCGACTAGGGATTCCGCGGCGTTCTTGTTTCCCTTGGCAGATTCGTGGTTTTGCCCCTAGGTTTGCAGACCGTGCCCACCCCCATCGTCGCAAAAGCCAGCGTTTTTCGTCGCAACCGCTTGAAGCTGATTGCCGGGGCGGGAATCGCCGCGGTCCTGGGTCTGGGGGCCCTGTGGACGGCGGTCACTTTGAATTTCAGCTATTCGGACGGCGATCGCATCGGCTACGTTCAGAAGTTCTCCCACAAGGGCTGGGTCTGCCGGACGTGGGAGGGCGAGCTGGCGATGTCTCCGGTTCCGGGTGCGACACCGCAGATCTTCGATTTCACGGTGCGGGACGAAGACGTCGCCAAACGTCTGGTGACGGCGGAGGGGAGAAAGGTCGCCCTGCACTACAAGGAAAAGCGTGGCATCCCGAGCTCGTGTTTCGGGGACTCGCGCTATTTCATCGTTGACGTGCGCGTGCTTGGNNTACACCGGCAACCCCACCGCCAGCCAGATCCCGAAACGCCACCAATTGGTGGCGGGCAAGCCTGCCATCAACACGCCGCACGAGGCGATCGCCAAGAGCGGTGTGGCGGGATAGCCTGGGCACTTGAACGGGCCNNAGGCCGTCCCGCGCCATGGCCAGTAAAATGCGCGCCTGCCCCATCTGGAACACCAGCAGCACCACCGTGACAGCCAGGACCGCGCCCACCGCCATCAGTGTCGCCAGGTGATCCAGCCCCGC
>PMNO01000692.1 GCA_003161835.1 Myxococcales bacterium
GTCCCTTGCCCGAGGATGGGGACCCTCACGGCGAGAGGTCCAAAAGGCCTGTGGGTCCTCGCCTCCGACACGGAACAAGGATAGGGACACTTGACCGCGGTCGCAAGGCGCCAGGCGCGCGTTAAGCTCCGCCCATGGCGATTGTCAGCATGAATCCAGCGACCGGAGAAACCCTTCGGACATTTTCAGCCAGCGGATGGGATCAGGTGAACCAGCAGCTGGCGAGGGCCAGTCGGGCGTTCGATTCGTGGCGACAACGCCCCGTCCTGGACCGCGCCGGAGTACTGCGCAGGGCTGCCCAAATCTTCGACGCCGAGAAGGATGTCCTGGGCGCGCTGGCGACCCGCGAGATGGGCAAGGTGATCGGCGCCGCGCGCGACGAGGTGGCCAAGTGCGCCGCAGGTTGCCGTTTCTACGCCGATCATGCCGCGGCCTTCCTCGAGGCCGAAGTGGTCGACGGACCGGATCAGCGCGTGGTTTACCAGCCGCTCGGGACCATCTTGGCGATCATGCCCTGGAATTTTCCGTTCTGGCAGACGGTGCGCTTCGCGGCTCCGGCGCTCGCCGCCGGCAACGTGGGCGTGCTGAAGCACGCCTCGAATGTTCCGCAGTGCGCGCTGGCGCTGGAGGACGTCTTTTCGCGGGCGGGAGCGCCCGAAGGCGTATTTCAGACGCTCTTGATCGGGTCCGACGCGGTGGACAAGGTGATCGCCGATGAGCGGATCGCGGCCGTTACCTTGACCGGGAGCGAGGCCGCCGGCCGTTCGGTGGCGGCCACGGCGGGACACCACCTCAAAAAGACCGTTCTCGAATTGGGCGGAAGCGATCCCTTCGTCGTGCTTGCCAGCGCCGACATCGCGCGCGCGGCCGCCACCGCGGTCAAGGCGCGCGTCGTCAACAACGGCCAATCCTGCATCGCCGCCAAACGATTCATTGTGGTGGACGCCGTGTACGAAGAATTCGAGCGCGCCTTCGTCGAGCACATGCGCGCTTTGCGGGTGGGCGATCCCATGGACGAACGCACGGATGTCGGGCCGCTGGCGACCTCGGCCATTCACGGCGATCTGTCGCGACAGGTAGCCGATTCCATCACCGCCGGTGCGCGCGCCCTTCTGGGCGGCACGCCCGGCGGCGGACTCTTCTATCCGCCCACCGTGCTTGCGGATGTCCCGCCAACCGCCCCCGCCGCGACCGAGGAGCTCTTCGGACCGGTCGCGGCCCTCTTTCGGGTGACCGACGCAGAACAGGCTCTCGCCTGCGCCAACTCCACCCAGTTCGGATTGGGCGCCAGCGTATGGACCACCGACCGGATCGAGGCGGAACGGTTCACCAACGCGATCAACGCCGGCTCGGTGTTCGTGAACGACATGGTCGCATCGGATCCCCGGTTCCCCTTCGGTGGTATCAAACGTTCAGGTTACGGCCGGGAACTGGGCGCCCACGGCCTGCGCGAATTCGTGAACGCGAAGACCATCCGCGCGAACTTCGTCTGATCCCAACCCGCCCGAGGCGGGGACCGGAAACCGCGTCAGAGACTGGTTTTGGCCTTATAGTACGCGCATCCACCCCAATCCAACCGTGAGGCTCCATTGACCCTGGGAAAGAATTTTCGTCTGCCATCCACCGTCCGCCCGCATTCCTACCGCGCCACGCTCAGCGTCGATCCGCGGCAGGATGGTTTCGCGGGCACAATGGAGATCACGATCGGTATCGCCTCCCCGACTTCTTCGATTCACCTGCACGCTGTCGGCTTGGTGCTGAGCCAGGCGCAGGCCGTCGCGCCCCAAGGGACCCAAGAGGCGCGATCTATCTCATCGGACACCGAAAGCGAGACCGTCACCCTCGAATTCGGGGAGCCCATCGGTCCCGGGGAGATTGGGTTGCGGCTGGCATGGACCGGGCAGTTCAGCCCCGGACTGCGCGGGCTGTATCGCGCCGGAAAAATCGCCGTCACGCAGTTCGAGGCGGCCGACGCGCGTCGCGTGTTTCCCTGCTTCGACGAACCGGCGTTCAAGGCGACCTGGGATCTGGCCCTGCGCGACGTACCCCGCGGCGTCGCCGCGCTGTCGAACGGCCATGTCATCGAAGACGTGGCGGACGAGGCCGCCACCGATGGCCGCAGGCGCGTTCGCTTCGCGCCCACGCCCGTCCTGTCGTCGTATCTGGTCGCTCTGGTCGTTGGCGATCTCGTGCCCAGCCCCACCCTGTCCGTGCGCGGTGTTCCGATCCGAACCTGGGCGGTCCCGGCCAAGCAGGCGTTGACGTCGTTCGCGCAGGACGCGGCGGGGGCCGTCTTGCCCCTGCTCGAGGACTACTTCGGTGTGCCCTACCCGTTCGGGAAGCTTGATCAGCTCGGTATTCCCGACTTCGAAGCCGGGGCGATGGAGAACGCCGGGTGCATCACGTTCCGGGAAGTCGCATTGTTGCTGGACACCGCCACCGCCCCGCTCTCGATGCAGAAGCGGGTGGCCGAGGTCATCACGCATGAGCTGGCGCACCAGTGGTTCGGCAATTTGGTCACCATGGTGTGGTGGGACGACCTGTGGTTGAACGAAGCCTTCGCGACCTGGATGGCCTTCAAGATGGTCGATCGTTGGCGGCCCGAGTGGCGCATCTGGATGGATTTCGAGGGTGGCAAGGCCTCCGCGATGGCGCTGGACGCCTTGCAGTCGGCGCACCCGATTCGCGCGGAAATCCGCAACGCCGAGGAAGCCGGCGAATCATTCGACGCGATCACCTACGAGAAGGGCGGGGCGGTGTTGCGCATGATCGAGGGGTATCTGGGCGAGGAGCGTTTCCGCGACGGGATTCGGCTTTACATGCGCAAGCATCAGGGCGCGAACGCCACGGCCGATGACCTGTGGGGCGCCCTCGCGGAGGCATCAGGCGAGCCCATCTTGCAACTTGCCAATGGGTGGATAAGGCAGGTGGGCTATCCGGTCGTGACCGTGTCCCTGACGACCGGAACGGACGCTGGCCATCACCTGTCGTTTGCGCAGCGCCGATTCTTTTCCAACCCTGACGCGCGCGAGTCCGGAGCTCCGACGGGCTGGATGATTCCGATGGTCGTTCGTTTTCGCGACGACCGCGGCATCCAGGAACAGCGCGTGATGTTGGACGGACCAACCGCGAAAGTCCGTCTCAACGCTGTCGGCCAGCCGCGCTGGTGCGTGGCCAACGCGGAGGCCGCCGGATTTTACCGCTGTGAGTACGACGAGCGTCTCCTGAAACAACTCGGGGCAGCCGCTGCGGAGCTCGCGCCCGCGGCCCGGTTGGCGTTGCTGTCGGATCAGTGGGCTCTGGTGCGGGCCGGAACCACGCCGCTCGGAGCGTTTCTGGATCTGGTCACCGGCATGACGGACGAACGCGATCATTTCGTCCTCGAGGAAATCGCCGGGCGTCTTTCGGCCATCGAATACCGTCACGTTCAGGACGCTGATCGGCCGGCTTTGCAGTCCGTGGTTGGCAAGATGTTTGGTCAGGCGGCCCTCAACCTCGGGTGGCCAACCCCTTCGAGTGTCGCGGAACCAGACGACACCCGCCTGCGACGGGCCGCCGTGTTGCGCGCCATCGTGCTGCTGGCGCGGGTCCCGGCGTTCACGGCCGAGGCGGAACGGCAGTACCTCGCCAGCGTGGCGCCCGGTCATCCCACGGGCGCGACGCCGAGCGCGGCCCTCCTTGATCCGAACCTGCTCGACATTGTCGTCACGGCAGCCGCCCGCGGCGCCGACGAGGCCCGCTTCGAGGACATGGCCAGGCGGGCATCGACCGAGGTTGATCCCGCGTCGAAGAGGCGGTTCCTTCACGCCCTGGCGCGTGTCGAGTCTCCAGCTCTGATCGACCGCGCCATAGAAACGGCGATGACCCAGACCGTCCCCATGCAGGACTTCATATCGTACCTGTCCGTCCTGCTCGGAAATCCCGCCACCCGCGAGGGAGCGTGGCGGCTCATCCGCGATCGCTGGCCAGAGGTGCGCGCCAAAGGGGATTCGCCCATGTTGCTCCGGCGGCTGGTCGAGGCGCTTGGCAACCTCACCGAACACCGTCACCTCAAGGACGTGGAGCGCTTCATCGCCGAACACCCGATTGAGTCCGCCAAACAAGCGATCGCCCAGACCCTCGAGCGCATGCGGGCTGATGTGGCGCTACGCGAAAAGCTGCTTCCCCAGGTCTCGACTTGGTTGAAGCAGCGGGCGCACTGACGGGACCCGGCAGAGGGTCTCCACCATGAGTCGCTTGACAGGCTGCCCAGCCACGGGCGATTCTGAAGCGCGGCCCGCCAGCGCGATTCATGATCGATCCCCCTCCAGCCGGCCCGGGTCCTCGGGCCCCCGAACAGTCGGAGCGACCAACCGTTTCGCGGCCGGCGGGGTTTCTTATCGCCGGCCTGACGGCCGCGCTCGTGTTCGGGTCGGGTTCCTTCCTGTGGCCGGTGCGCCCGTGGCCGCCGGCCCTGCCCGTGGTCGCGCTGGCCCCGCCACCGCACGCGAGCTTTCCGCTTGTGGCCTCCGAGGAGACGCACGGCGATAGCGGAACCACGTTGAACGCCGCCTCGAACGATGGCCCCGAAACCACGCCGATCCGGGCGCCCGACAGCGCAGTTGCCGACTCGCCCGCGGCTCCGTCGGTCAACCCGTTTGGCCCCGACTCATCGGCCGCTGACCAGGTGGCGGTGGCCACCGAGAACGTCCCGTTGTTGCCCTCGGACGGGATCGCACCGTCCGCTGATGGTGCCCCTGGAAAGAGCGCCAGCGACGACTGTGCCTTGCCCGAAAAAGACATGGCCCGAGAAGCATGGCGTCGCAACTGGCCGGCGGTCTGCCCACTGCCTTCCTCGGGCAAGGCCTTCATCTTGATTCCCACCAAGGGACCGATCTCGGGAGAGACCCACGCCCTGCACCGGCGTCCCACCCGGGAAGCGCGCATCACCTTGACCGCGGGGGGTGAGTCGCTGCTCACCATGAAGCAATACAAGGTGCGGCGTCTGGGATTCAAGGAACTCAGGGTCATCCCCTCGGAAGAAGGCGGCACGCGCCTGCGGATCAAGCTTCAGCCCGGGGCGGGGGATCCGGTCTTCGACGTGAAGGATGGATACGTCAAAGTCACCGTGGCCGTGCCCTGAAGTGGCGACCGCGTTTTTCGCGGTGTTGGCGCGATGTTTGGAAAGAGACCTACCTAGGGGGCAAGACCCCACCGTGGTGTAAATGTGGGGTAGTGGTTGCTCTTTTGGACTAACGCGAGGATAATTATTTGACTTTCCGACACCCCCCAACCGGTTGAGGTCTTGCGATGCGGTCGAACTTCCGTCTGTCATCCGCCCTGGCACTGGCCCTAATTGGGGCCGCGCCATCCCTTGTCGAGGCCAAGCCCAAACCGTCGGCCCCGGCGGATGGGAGCAAGAAATCCGGAAAAGAAATATCCACGGACGATCACGCCCTGGACAAGCAGATGGATTGGGAAACCAAGGTCCTTGGTCCCAACACGCAGAAGAAAATTGATCTCGCAAAGATTCAAAAACTCCAGGCCGAGGAACTGGCCCGCCGGGAGAAGCAAGAAAGAATCGATCAGGTGGAGAAGGATCGCAGAGATCGCGAAGCCGCCGCCGCCGCTGCCGCCCAGCGAAACGTGAAGGCACCGAACAGCAGGGATCTCCCGGCGATTCCCGAAGAGCCGCCGCCCACGAAGCCGGTCGAGAAGCACGACGATGCGTTCGTCGATAAGTTGCTCACGGGCAAGGGCGAAAAAAAGAAGGTTGCGGTGTCCAATGATGAGGTGGATCAGCTCCTGAGCAAAGCCAAGCAAGACCGGCCGGCGGTGGGCGCCGGCAAGGGACATGGAAGGGACACCGTCGATCAGTTGCTGGCCACCACCGACAAGCAAGCAACGATCAAGACCACTGCCCGCAAGCCCGCGGAAGCCACCGAGCCCGTGAGCGCCGAGGCGGCCGCACGGGAGGCGACTCTGAAAGCCATCGCGGCAGCTGCTGCCAGGGCCCAAGACGACAGAGCGCGAAACAAGCGGCCCGCCATTCCGGATGCGGCGATGCTGCGCACGCAGGCCACCGCCAAGACGCAAAATGATGGTCCCAAGGCGTCCGCGGCTCGAGCCGGCTGGACCGACCCTTTTGCCTCCGAGAGCCCGTCCGGGGCATCCTCCAGAAATCACGGAAAGACCGCGACCACGATCACTCCCGTCTCCTCACGGCTGCCGCCGGCGGCCGCGGGGCGCCATTCCCCAGCTGCCCGCCCTGCGGGCGGAGAGGGTTGGAAGGATCCGTTCGATTCCGGGGGCGCCAAGCCNNCATGAGGCGAACTGCCACATGCATCTTCCTTGTTCGCACTATCGCCACAGTGTTGTCATAGCTGTCACTGGGACCCGCACCAAAAGCCCACAAGAATGGCGGCGATCAGACCAACGCCGACGTCCTTGATCGATGGCATGTGACCTGCAGCCGTGACCTGGCACGGATCATCAATCGATCCGAACCCAAACAGGAGAATTCCATGAACCTCACCCGCATCATCTTCCTCGCCCTGGCCGTTGTTTTGCCTGCTTCGTGGACCGTTGCTCACGCCGAAGAGGGCGCGCCGGCAGCCGGCGAGGCCAAGAAGGAGAAGAAGGCCAAGAAGGCCAAAAAGGCCGATGCTCCCGCCGAAGGCGCGAAGGAAGAGCCCAAGAAGTAGTTTCTTCTTCCGGGATTTTCCGGAAGACTCAGTTGTACTGAACCCCGGGTCGGTCCGTCCGACTCGGGGTTTTGTTCGTTGCGCAGCACAACAAGTAGGTTTTCCACTAAGGACCCAGCCGTGGGTCATCGCTTATCGCGGGAAGAGAACGTCGCATCCCTTAGGATCGTCGATACGTCAGTTGCTCGCGAGCCTCGTTTCGCGCAAGCTATCCGCCGATGACAGCTTCATCCACCATAACGGTGCTCCTCGTAGATGATCATCATCTCTTTCGCGAGGGATTGCGCGCGGTGTTGGCGGACGCCGAGGACATCGTGGTTGCTGGCGAAGCCTCCACGGGACGTGAGGCATTCGAGATGGTGGACCGGCTGAAACCAGACATCGTGACCGTCGACGTCACCTTGCCGGATGGGGACGGCATCCTGGCCACACGGGAAATTCTCCGTCGTCAGCCAACTACGCGCGTACTCATGCTGACCATGCACGGCAATCACTACTACGTGTCGCAGGCCCTGGCCGCGGGCGCCAAAGGCTACGCCCTCAAGGAGCAGCGTCCGACCGAGATCCTGGAAGCCTTGCGCGCGGTCGCCCGGGGTGAAACCTACGTGGCGCCCCAATTGCCCCAGGAGCTGGCCGCGCCGATGACGGGAGCACGCAGGGGCAGCGGTGGAGCCACGAATCCTCTGGACACTCTGTCTCCCCGTGAGCGGGATATTTTCGATCTCATCGTGCGTGGGTATACGAACACGGTGATGGCTGAAACGCTTCAGCTCAGTGTCAAGACCATCGAGACCCACCGGGCCCACATCAACAAGAAGCTGCGCGTGCATTCGACGGGCGAGTTGATTCGACTGGCCGCGCTGCACGGCTTGGTCGCGACCTAGATCCACGAACGCGGGCTTTCACCCGACGCAGCCGCTACGGAAGGCGCGCGAGCGGAATCTGGAGAGTGATCGCGCAGCCCGGCCCCGACGGCGGGCTGTTGGCGGTCACGGTCCCCCCGTGGAGCTCGGCCAGCAAACCCACGAACGGTAAGTCGAGCCCAAGGCCACCCCGCCCTCGGTGTTGGTTCAAAGGTTCGCCCGCGAGACGAAATGGCGTGAACAGGTGGGTCGCTTCCTCGACCGAAAGACGGGGCCCCGTATCGCGCACGACGACGCGGACGACCCCGTCGCCCTGAGCAGCCTCGACCGCCACGGTGCCGCCGACGGGGGTGACCTGGACGGCGTGTTTCAAGAGCGAGACAACCATGTCCTTCAGCCGGAGCGCATCGCCGCGCACCATGATTGGGCCAGGCATCACGGATACCTTCAGTCGGACGGCCGCCGCCGTCACCGCGGACTTCATTTCCTCCACGGCCGAACGGACCGGTCCTACCAAGTCGATGAGCACTGCTGCCAGGCGCAGGCGCCGGGCCATCGCCCGAGTCACCTCGAGCAGTCGCCCAATCATGTCGCTTTGCGCCCGGGCGCTGGTTTCGATGGCGTTGAGCGCCGCCTCTCGATCGTCGGGCCGGCCCATTCGCAAGACATGGGCCCACATCAATATCGCGCCGATCGGAGTCCGCAATTCGTGGGCCATCATGGCCACGAATGCGTGGGTGCCTTCTCGTTCCTCCTGCAAGCGCGCCCGCAATCCTTCGACTTCGGCTTGCAGCCGCTTTTCGGCGCCGGTCTCCGTCGGGGAGTCCATTCAGAGGACCTCGCTCGCTTCCAGGACCCGCAGGGTATTGGCCCCCAGGATTTTCTCGAGGTCTCCCTCCGACAAACCGCGCTCCCGCAGCGCCGTGATGAGAGTGGGCAATCGGCTGGCGTCATCGAGGCCGAGCGGGGTGGTCGGAATCCCGTCGAAATCACTACCCAGACAGACGTGGTCGACGCCCGCCACGTCCACCATGTGCACGATGTGATCGACCACGCGCGCGAGCGGAACCCGAGGAAGTCGTGCGGAGTCCTCGCGCACCCGTCGCCAAGCTTCGTCGACCGGCAGGTTTTCGTAGCGCGCCCAAATAGGCGCCTGGGCGCGATTGAATCCGATGTCCAGAAATCCGGGATTGTAGTTCACGCACACCGCACCGCCATTGCGAGCGACGGCCCGCAACATCGCGTCGCTCGCGTTGCGCGGAACATTCGTCAGGGAGCGCGCCGACGAATGAGAGAGGATGACCGGTTTGGTGGCGTGGCGAATCGCATCCCAGAACAGCGGATCGGATGCATGCGACAGATCGACGACCACCCCCAGTTTTTCCATCTCGTCGATCACCTGGCGCCCAAAGCCGGTCAATCCCTGCCCATCACCGCTGTCGCCGCTTGAGCCTCCGATGGCGTTCGAGTTCGTCCAGGTCAAAGTCATGTAGCGCACCCCTTGCGCGGCGAGGGATCGCAAATGGCCCAACTGGGCGGCGGGCGGGCCAGGACCGAGCGAATGCCCACCCTCGACCCCCAGCAGAAGGGATGCCACATCGCGTTTCGCATTCGCGCGCACTTCACGCGCCGCGCGTGCCAGGGCCAGCCGACCGCTGCTGTGAGCGACCAGAAGCTGGATCGCCCTCACCTGACGCAACGACTCCGAAAAGAATTCTTCCGATGGGGTCCGTTTTGGAAAGACGAAGATCGACAAGAACTGTCCGTCGATCCCTCCCGCTCGCATTTTGGCGAGGTCCAGCTGGCTGCCCGAGATCCCCCCGACAAAATCGGCACCTTGATAGACCACTCTTTGGGTCGTGTCGGCGTGCGCATCCACCACCATCACGCGCTCGGGGCGCACCGCGCCCTCAAGTTTACCCGCCGCGCCGGGCGAAGCGGATGGCCGTGCACCCTCGAATCCCGCGGGGGGCGCCGGGAAGAGGCCCGCCAGGAACAGCGACCACAGCCCCAACCACGCTACTGAGCCCATGGCACGGACAATAGCGCGCTAACCGGGTTTTCGCGCCACGACCAAGATGGACACACCAAACGGAGGCCCCAACCGCGGTGCCGTCAACACGTCGAGGTTGAAGATCTTCGACAATACGCGATTGGCCAGCGGCGAGTTCAACTCGCTCTCGCTGCGATAGGAGTGGCGCCACACCTTCATGATTTGCCGCACCGACCAGATAGGTCCGAACAACAAGTAGTTGAAATGGAAGTGCTCGCGCGGTTCGAGGCCGGCGGCCCGGACCCGTTCCAGCAACGGCGCCATACGGTATCGACGCTTGTGCAACGACACATCGTCCTGAAAGCCCCACAATGCAGGAAAGGCGGGAACCGTGATGAGGGCGCTCCGGCCCGGTTGCAGAACGCGCGCCACCTCGGTCAGGGCCCGCGCGTCGTCATCAACGTGTTCGATGATGTCGGTGGCCAGCACCAGCGAAAACGTTTGATCGGCAAACGGCATGGCGGTGATGTCCCCGCGTCGGACGGTACCCAATCCGTTCTGAACGCAAAACCGAATGGCCTCCTCGCTGAAGTCCAAACCCGTGACGTCAGAAAACCCCATCTCGCGAAGCATGCGCAGGTTGGTGCCTGAGCTGGTGCCGATATCCAGAATCGGCGCATCGGGCACCACGCCCATGCGGGCTATCAGTTTTCCGAAAAGCTTGCGCCGACCGACGTACCACCAGTGATAGCGCTCGAGGCTTGCGTCGACCGCATAGACGGATTCGTGCAAGATTAACGGCTCCCAACCACGGCTTCCATTGCGGTCGACGCAGCGTAGTATGCCGCCCTCGCCCTCACAAGGCCGCGGGGCCCTTGCCCCACACCGCCGCTCAGTCGAAGGCGATCGCGCAATTTGCCTTTCTTCAAAGACCCGTGCGGACCGATACTGACTTGATGGCACCGCTTTCCGGTCCTCCCAACATGAACGCCGCGGGCGCTGCGCCGCCCGCGCCCGAAATCACCTCGACGCCCGAGCCGAAGCCGGCCGCGACCGAGGTGGGACATTCCCCGGACCGGGTGCGCATCCTGGTCGTCGACGACGAGCCTTTGATGGGCTCGGCGATCGCGCGCGTGCTCGCGGAGCACGAAGTCATAGCCCTGACGTCGGCGCGCGCCGCCATGCTTCGGGTGATTGCGGGGGAACGGTTCGACGTCATCCTTTGCGACGTCATGATGCCGGACTTCACCGGTATCGATTTGTACGATGGCATCGCGCGCGAGGCACCCCACCTTGTGGATCGGTTGGTGTTTGTGACGGGCGGTGCCTATACCCCCGACGCGATCGCGTTCTTGGAACGCATCCCCAACCTGCGCCTCGAGAAACCGATCACGCCCGCAGCCTTGCACGACGCCGTCCGATCGATTCTCGAGTCGAATCAGGCACCGCCGCCGAAAGGAGCCGCCGCCCCGTCCCGTCGCGGACCAGGAGTGGAGGAATAGGGGAAGTGCGGGCGCTCAGAGGTTGGGCGGGGACGAGCGACGCCTTGTTTGACACCCAGTCGGCGGACGACGAGACTCAATCTTCGGTCGATTCTGGAAGTCTTCATGTCTGGGATGCCTTGCCCGTTCGAAATGTTGAGGTTTGAAGCAAATTTTCATCTCCGGCGATCAGGGGCCGAATCCGAGCATGGATAGGTCCAGCTTTGCTGGACCGGC
>PMNO01000565.1 GCA_003161835.1 Myxococcales bacterium
AGCGAACGAGGGCGGAGCGTTGAGCCCGAGCGAGGTGATGGCGGAGACGATCGACCTCGGCGATCTGGACTCGTACACGTTCGCGGTGACAGCGGGACAAGGGGTACAACTGCGGGTGGCGGACGTGGCGGGCGGGACCTTCACCCCGGCGATGGCAGTCTACGATCCGTCTGGCGCGGTGGTGGACACCACGTATGGCGCGTTGGTGGCCGGAACGTCGTTCAAGGCGGCGGCGACGGGGACGTACACTGTGGTGGTCTATGACTACTCGTCAGGATACGGGTCGAGCGGAGCGTACAACCTGTACTTGGCGGTGGCTCCCGGAGCGAACGAGGGCGGCGTCCTCGCTCCCGGCATCCCGGTCGATGGCACGATCGACCTCGGGGATCTCGACTCGTTCACCTTCGCGGCCTCATCAGGCCAGCGTCTGCAACTGCAAGTAGCAGATCCTGCGGGGACCGCCTTCGTTCCCGCGGTGACGATCTACTCTCCGACGGGGGCGGTCGTCTCCACGACCTACAACGGCGTCACGGCCACCGTGACCTTCACTGCCACCGAGGTCGGCACATACACAGCGGTCATCTACGACTACTCCTCGGGCTACTCCTCGGCTGGCGCCTACATCGTCACGTTGACCGTTCTGCCGTGACTATGACGATGTAAAGCACGGCCACGCCTGGGCGGCTGTCGTCCACGCCGATATTGAGTACACGAGCGCCGGTCAGCAATGCTTGACATACGAATGCGCGTCGCCTTGTTGGGATCCCACCACGCTCGTCCGAGCCGAGTAAGCCGCGCTCGCCGTCGTGACCTGCCCCCCGGATCTGATCCACAGTATATCCTCGCCCCGGCCCGTCCTGATTCGGNNTCTCCCGGGTGGTAAAGCAAATGAGAGAAGCTGGCGCGATTGCGGCGAACAGTCCCTTGACATGATACTGCCTATAGCAGTATCATGTCTTCATTGACCACGGTCACTTGGAGCAGGGTCGTCGACAAGCAAGTTGGCCGCGTTCCGGAAGTGATTGGACGAAAGTTCAGAATCTGGGTGGCGTTGGTCGAGGAGAGCGGCATCCGCGAGGTTCGGAAGTTCAAGGGATTCCACGACGAGCCTCTGAAGGGCAGGCGCCGAGGACAAAGGTCTGTCCGCCTGAACAACGCTTACCGGGCAATTTACGTGGAGCACGAAGAGGGTGAGATCGAGCTGATAGAAGTTTTGGAGGTGAACAAGCATGAGTACTGACAAGCGTAGGTCGTTCGGCGGGAAGGACCTGGAAAGGCGGTTGGGTAAGCTCACCGTCGGTGAGATGCTTCACTCGTGGCGCGTCTCGGAAGAGATGAGCCTCAAAGATTTCGGTGGCCTCATCGGAATGTCCGTACCCAATCTCTGCGACATCGAAAAGGGCCGCAAGGGAGTGAGCCCTGAGAAGGCCGAGCAGATCGCGAAAGCCATTGGCGTTCCTCCAGCGCTGCTCATCCGACTGTCGATTGAGGAAAGCCTCAAGGCCGCGGGGCTCAAGTACCAGGTGGAGATCAGACCGGCGGCCTAAGAACTGGTGTTGCGCAATGGTGTTACCGCTGCAAGTAGAGAGAACTGCTGACGTTTCTCCGATTGCGGTAACGATTGACGATCGTAAGTTACTGTTTTTCTTCAGATCTAGTCAGAATCGCACTCAGGAGGCCGACGGTTCGATCCCGTTCAGCTCCACGATATTGTTACGGTTTTCTATCGTCGGAAGTCGATTTGAAACGTTTGTGTTCTGTCGGTTGTTTCGCGGCGTGCGAGAGCGCCCGGTCGATCCCGCGAGCACGCCGACGACGCGCCGCTGGTGCACCGCCCGCCCGGACGCCCTTCGCTTCACCGACCCCAAGCTTCCCTCCGCCGGCGCCCCGCTTCGTTGTCACATTGATGGCTCTCTCTTCGGAAGGCCAAGGACATCCCGCAACGGTGCCAGGTCAGCGACGTGTCGCGGGTGAGGCCAGCGCCGAGAACAAGTCGCCGGTGAGAAACCCGCGGGACCGCCGGTGGTGTTCGAGTGAGTTATTCAACGAGATGCATCCACCGCGAAACCTGAAACGGGCGCCGGTCACCGCCAGGTAACCTCGGGTTGCGACCGCGACCCTGAACGCCGTCGGCCGAAATGCCGCCCTTTGGCGAAAAGACGGTGAGATTGGACCGTGGCACGACCCTTGAAGTGCCCCCGCGGACAAACCTGGCGCGGAAAGCGATTGTCGTTCCTCCGCCAGCCCGTGACAAAGGAGAATTCGATGCGCTCACTGATGCTGTGCCTTACCCTGACCGCCGGCCTGGCCCTTGGGGTCCTCTCTTCGACCTTCGGCTGCGGAGCGGTTGATGCCGCCTTCGATTGCCACTCGGTCTGCCAGAAGTACAAGGACTGCTTCGACAACGCCTACGACGTCAGCGCCTGCAGCAGCCGCTGCCGCAGCGCCGCCGCCGACGACAACACCTATCGTTCCAAGGCGGACGCCTGCCAGGCCTGCATCAACGACCGCTCCTGTGCCTCAGCGACCTTCTCCTGCTCACTGGAGTGCGGCTCAATCGTTCCGGGCTGAGCATCGGCCCGGAGGCACCCGACACGCCAACCACCAACCTGCTCATGATCGCGTACCGCCTGCACTGCACTTCGAGGAGGCGAACCTGTCCACCGTGGACCTGCTCACCAGGGAAGAACTCGGCGAACCCCGCTTCTTCGCCTCCGCATTCTCGCAACAAGTCACCGAGGGGAACATCCGTACCAAGGCTGAGCACGGCGGCGGCCCCGTGTATGACATCGGCGTCTACTGCATCAACGCCGCCCGCTACCTGTTCCGTTCCGAACCGAGCGAGGTGATGGCCTTCAGCGCCACCAATGAAACGGACCCGCGCTTCCGCGATATCGACGAGCAGGTCAGCGTGATGATGCGCTTCCCCGAACAACGGCTGGCCTCATTCACCGTCGGTTTCGGTGCGTCGAAAGAGGGGTTTTACGACGTGGTTTGCACGGAGGGCCGCGTTCGCCTGGATCCGGCCTACACCCACACCGAGGCGCTGCGGCGCGAGATCACCACTGCCAAGGGCAAGACCAAGGTAAGCAAATTCAAAAAGCGGGATCAGGTATCCGCCGAGCTGGTCTATTTCGCCGAGTGCGGGACAGAGGACCAGACCCCCGAGCCATCAGGACACGAGGGGATGGCCGACGTGCGCGTCATCGAGGCCATCCATCAGTCGCTTCAGGCCGGCGCGCCGGCGCCGGTCAAGGCGGTCGAACGCCAGCGGCGTCCCTCGCTGGACCAGGAGCGAAAAGAGCCGGCACATGGTTCCCCCGAAACCGTTCACGTCCAGTCACCGAACCGCTGACGACGACGGTGGCGCCACGCTCTCGGTGGGCAACGGAAAATGGCGAGACGCGGGCCGTGCCGCGGCCATGTCCGAAAAGTCGTGACGCTGTACGCGGCGCTGCCATGGGCAATTTGGACGGAACGGCGGCGCTCACGTTACCTTTGACCGATGGGTCGTCGCCGTACCGCGTTCGCCGCAACCGATCTCGTGCCCCACAGCGCGTTGATTTGCTGGATGACGTGTGCGTTCGGCGGTGGGGCCCTTCTCGCCAGCGGATGCGGCAGCCCGAAGAGTGGATCATCAGGCTCCGGCGGAACGACAGGCTCCGGTGGAATGACGGCGGGCACGGGCGGCGCGACCGGCGGGGGATCCGGCACCGGAGGCTCCGCAACCGGCGGAATCGGTGCAGGCGGTGCAGGCGGCTTGGCCACCGGGGGCATCGGTGGCGGGGGCCGAGGAGGCGCCACCGGGCTGGGAACGGGAGGCGCGGCGACGGGGGGGGCGGGAGGTTCCGGCGCNNGCGGGTCGGAATCTCTGTGTCGTGATCGTGTTCGCCAACGGGACGAATACCTCGCAGGTCGTGTTGCCGCAAAGCTATCGAGTCGAGTTTGCCTTCGCCTTCTCGCCGGGCACCGCGTGCGCCGAGCGCGCGCCACCCGCAAATTCGATCCCGGCGACCGGTGAGACCGGAACCGCGACGTGGACGCCGGGAGTATCCTGGCCCTACGGAACCGCCAACGTGGACGTCGCTCTCGCGTTTCCACCGGGCAGCGCGGGGTTGATGACCAGCGAAACCATACAGGCCGCGGCCGTCGACGTGTCCGCCCTCTGCCAGTAGGCCCGCGCTGCTCGCGCAAAAGGTCAGGCGGTTCCGCGGTTTTGAACCCTCTGCTCCAGCCTCCACACCAGCACCAGCCCCAGGGCCAAACCAGCCCAATTCTGGTACAGCAGGCGCTCAGCGTGCTCGACGCGGCCGCCAGCGTCGCCACCGATCCAAAACGCGCCCAGCAACGAGCCTAGGCCGATGGCGCCCTGCTGCACCACGTTCTGCAGGGCCAGGAACTCACCGCGTTGAAACTCGGAAGGCGCTTTGGTGAACAGGGTCATGGCCGACAGCACGCGAGGGGCGTTGACGAAGAAGATACTGGCGATGATGCCCATGCCGACAGCCGCGCCGACCGGGCTCGGTACGCCCAGCAGGCTGACAGCCAGGACCAGCGCCGTGGCCAAGGCGGCGACTCCGTGGACGGGAAAGCTGCCAAAGCGGTCGGTCAGTTTGCCGGCGCCTTGGAAGGTGACCAACGTGGTCAAGCCGCCGGCGGCATAGGCGTAGGCGAGAGCGGATTTGGGGATGCCGAGGTTACCGGTGAGGAAGCTGGGTAGGAAAGGCACGAAGGAGAAATCGGCGATCATGAGGACGGCCATGCCGGACCAGGCCAGCCAGATGATCGACTGCTGGTAGAGCTTCGACCGCAGCTTGGCGTGGTCGGGGGGTGTGACCTTCGGCGAGCGCGGAAGCTGGGCGCGCACCAACGGGATGAGGGCGACCGAGACGACAGCCAGTCCCATGAAGGGCCGACGCCAGCCGAAGTGGTCAGCACAGGCGATGGAAATGGGCAGCCCCACCACCGAGGCGGCCGTGAAGCCACCAAAGACGATGGCCATAGCCTGCCCCCGGCGCTCTTCCGGGACTACCTCGCTGACGATGGCCAACACCGCTGCGCCGGCCGGGCCCGCCATGCTCCCGGCGATGAGACGCGCAGCGAGCAAGCTCCAATAGCCCGGGGCCAGGCCACACAGTAGAGTTCCCAACGCCAAACCGCTGCTCAGCCAGAGCAGCGTGCCGCGCTTGTCCCAACGGTCGGCGTAGCGAGCGTAGACCAAAGCACCCGCCATCCCGGCAAAGGTGTAAGCCGACACCAGCTCACCCAGCTGGCTGGCGTTCACGCGCAAGTCTGGGCCGATGTAAGGGCCCAGCGGCATCATGAATTCGAAGTCGAGGAAGGCCAGGAACTGCACAGCGGCGAGCAAGAGCAGGACGCGTCGCTCCTCGGGTTTCAGCTTGGTCGGCATCGAGAGTCTCGTTGGGGTCGGCGACGCGGGCGGCCTGTCGCGGGGTCGCGAGCAGGCAAGTCTAAGAGCATCACCGAGGCGCCGAGCACAGGCAAGAAGCCGGAAGGGTCCAGCCCGGCAGAGCGACCTCANNCCTTGCTTTTCCGGCAGGATGCCGTGGCCGCGTTCCAGCATCGCCACCAGGGCGGCGATCTTCTTCGATCGCCCAGCAGGAGTCCTCATGTTGTGCACCCGAAACGTCAGCGCGAACAGATTCTGTCGTCCCAGGGTCTCGAATGTCTTCCTCGCTTTCGGGTTCGCTTCGATGGCAGCGCGCAAATCGGCGGGGATCGTCGCTGCCGTTGCGTTGCGCATGGGCGCGTAGGCCGCGTCCCAGCAGCCATCCGCCTGGGCCGCAACCACGTGCCGCTGGCCATGCGGTGTCATGCGGCCCGCCGCAACCAGCCGGGCCACGTGATCGCGGTTGATCTGGCTCCAGATGCTCTTTGGCTTGCGAGGTGAGAACCGCTGAAGAAACGAGCGCTCATCGAACGCTTTCTTCAAGCCGTCGATCCATCCCCAGCACAGTGCAACGTCGAGTGCCTGCGCGTAGGTCACCGTGGCCTTGCCCGAACCCTTCTTGTGAATCTTGAGCCACAGCTCCGTCTCGCTGTCGTGGTGCGCGGCCAGCCAGGTCTCGAACGCCTCCGGCGTGGCGAAGCTCTTGATCCGCTTGGGATTGGGGACGATGGGAGCCATGATCGGCGCATCATAGACCCGGCGCCCACGGTGGCCAGAGGTACGTCCGCATTGCTGNNCCGGGCGCTACCCTGCCGCCATGCCGAGCCCTGTCGAAAGCGCCGTCGACACGTATGTCCGAGCCTGCACAACGAGCGACCCCGCAGTCCGAGCGGCCCTGCTCGAGGCGTGTCTGGCAGCTGACGTCCGCATGGTCACGCGTGGCCGCGAGATCCGAGGCCGTGCCGCGCTCACCACCTACCTGACGGGCTTCCTGACAGATCCGCAGTTGGTCCGGGTCGAGGTGAGCAGCGCGGTCGACGCACGCGGCACCACGTTCCGATATCGTGCAGTCGCCGAGTTTCGCGACGGCACGAAGCTCGAAGCCTTCGACGCGGGCGAGATCGACGCTGCTGGAAAGATCTCACTCATACTGACCTTCGC
>PMNO01000394.1 GCA_003161835.1 Myxococcales bacterium
CGCGCGCCTCGTCGGTGACCCGCACCACCTCGCGCAGGCCCTTGATGCCCCGGTCCAGCCACTCGGTGAGCCGCCCGGCACCCCACGAAGGCCGCACGCCGGTCAGCGCCTCCGACGATCGCCACGCCAGCCGGTTCACGAGCGGCAGCGACCCGCGCTCGTAGGCCTCGGGGGTCACCGGCCGGAACTCCATGCGCGCGGCCAGCGCGTTCACGAATCGGTTGCCGGTCTCCTTGCTGGCGAACCGCTTGCGCTTGTACAGACCGGTCAGGGTCACGATGCGCGCGATGCGGCCCGGATTGAGATCGCCGCTCGAGAGCTGATGAACCAGCCTGGGCTGCTCGACCATGGCCTGCGCCGCCACCATCAGCATGGCCGCGCAGACGTGATCGACGGGGACGATGTCCAGGATCAGCTTGTCTGACACCGGCAGGACGTTCTGGCCCTTGAGCGCGAGATACACGAGGGGGGCCGAGGTGGTGAACCCCTCGTTCCAACCCTGGAAAGGATACGAGACCGCGCTCTCGACGATGGCCGGACGTACGATGGACCGGAACATCCCCGTCTCGCGCGCGACCAGCTGGTCGCCCATGCTCTTCGTGTACGTGTAGATATTGGGCCAGCCCCATTTCTGCGCGCGCTCGATCCCCCGCCGGGTGGCCTCGGAACGAATCCACTCCTTGCGCTCGCGCGCCACCGCCAGCCGCAGCACCCCCTCGTCGTCGGGATCGCGGCTCTCGTCGCGCAGCCGCTCTCGCGCTTTTTGACGCAAGCGGGCCAGGACCTGCGCGTCGTCAGCCTCGGCCCGGATGGCGGCGGCGATGCGCTCGCTGTCGGAGATCTCTTGCTCGACGGAGAAGGTGGTCCCCGACAGCTCCTCGCGGCGGGGGAAGTAGCCGATCAGCTCCTCGTCCTCCCAGACCTCGCCCGATCGGTTCCCCGCCACGAAGCAGGTGCTCGTGTGGAGCAGCGCGGGCCGTCGCATGCGGCGAGCGAAGGCCAGCACGTTCCTGGTCCCCTCGACGTTGGTGCGCAGGGCGGATTCGAGCGGCGGATTGAAGGTGACGCGACCAGACGAGTTTATGAGCACGTCGATGTCATCGGCCACCCGGGTCGCTACCTCCTCGGACAGGCCGAGGTTCTTCTCCGTGATGTCGCCATCGACCACCACCACCTTCGACCGCAGGAAAACCGCCAGCCCATCGGCGCCCCCGTATCTTTCCCGCAGGGGGTCGAACGCGGGCGAGGTGACCACGCTGCTCCAGAAGCGCGCCTCNNCACCTTCCCGACAAATCCGGTACTGCCGAGGATGAAGACGTTGCGGCCCTCGAAGATCGCGGATGGGGACAGGGGCGATCCCACCGGTGCAACCCGCAGGTCCGACCGACCGATCCGGCCGTCCGATACGCTTGCCGACAGGCTTCCCTGCGGGTGTCCGCGCGTGGGGCCAGCGGACGGATCGCTTGCCGGCGGGGCGGTTCCGGCTCGCCTTGGCGGGGCGCCTTTGGGCAAACGTTCCATGAATGCGCGCTGTTAGATACCCTGCCCCGTCTTCAAATGCCACCACCGTTGCGCGCGCCGACGGTCTGAGCCTTCCGCCCCGTGCCGCGACACTCACCCAACGAGGCAAGAGGAAAACACCGTGGACGTTCGCGCAAACACCCATCGCCGCCCGGTCGAGCGGCGCGTTCGCCCGCTGTCCACGCGGCCGCTGAACCGCATGGGAACGGTGCCGAGCCAAATGACTCCAAGCGTCGCGCCTTCCACCCGCCTGGAGATCGTGCCGCGTCCCGCCGAGACGGTCGCGCAGAATTCCGGTGGCCGGGCGGCACATCCCCGGGTGGATGGGCGTATCCTTGGTGGGCGCATGAATGGGCGGACAATGACGGCCGGTTCTTCGGCGATGCGGGCCCCGGCACCGGATGCTGGTGCTGGCTCGGGCACGGCGGGCTCGAACCCGCTGCCCGACAATGCTGCTCTGGTAGCGGCCCTGATCCGCGGGGAAGCGGGAGCATGGGCCGAGTTGGTCGACCGGTTCGGCCCCGACGTGGAGCGATTGGTCGCGGGGGCGTTGGGCGTCGACGCCGATCTCGCCGACATCGTTCAGGACGTCTTCGTGCGCGTCATCGAGCGCATCCATCAGTTGCGGGATCCGGGAGCCCTGAAGGGCTGGATCGCCAGCGTGGCGGTATTCGCGGCCCGGGGTCACATCCGGAAGCGTCGACGCTGGCGATGGATTCGTTTCCTGGCGCCCGCTGATATTCCGGACGTTCCGGCGACCACGGCCAGCCCGGAGAATCACGCGCTGGTTCACTCCACGTACAAGTTGCTCGACACCTTGCCCGACAACGAGCGGATGGCCTTTTCGTTGCGGTTCGTGGCCGAGATGGAATTGACCGAGGTGGCCGCCGCTTGTGGCGTGTCGCTGGCCACGATCAAGCGCCGATTGGCACGCGCGGAGATTCATTTTGTCGAGGGGGCGCGGCGGGATCCCGCCTTGAATGAGCGGATCGAAAGGGGGGAGCGATGGAGGAACAAGTAAGTCACGTGGGCGGGATGATGCGGGACGTGGTCGCGGCGCAGCGGGCTTCCTTGGCCCGCGTGAATGTGCTCGCGCAGATTCGTCTGCGTCCACCGGTTCGACGATCTTTGCCCCGGCGTCTGCTGACGCGTGGGACGTCGCACTTGCCGCGGTTGCGGTTTGTGTTGCCGACCCTGGCGGCCGCTGGGCTATGCGCGGCATGGTGGGTTTCGCGCCCGATGCCGCTCACCTTCGCGGTCGTCGGCGCCGACACCATTGGAGCACCGCGGGCTGACTCTCGTGGCGCAGTGGGCGCGCCTTTGGTTGCGCCGTCGGACGGCCGCCTGCCCCTGAATTTTTCGGACGGCTCGACGATGAACCTGGATCGAGGAACACGGGCGCGGGTGATGTCGCTCGATGCGCGGGGCGCCACCGTGCGCCTGGAGCAGGGTCGCGCCGATGTGAGCGTGCGGCATCGGAGGGACACGCGTTGGCAACTACAAGCCGGATCTTTCGAAGTGACCGTCACGGGCACGCGATTTTCGATCGGCTGGAATGACCGGGCTGAAGACTTGACCGTGGTGATGGCGGAAGGAACCGTCGAGGTGCGTGGCGGGCGGTTGGCGGCGGGCTCGCCGGTCGTCGTCACGACGGGTCAACGATTTCATGCCAGCTCCCGTGAATCACGCTGGACCCTGGCGGCTTCGTCGGAACCGGAGCTGGCGCCGGTGGCGGCTCCCGCTGACCCGACGGCCGTGAATCAACCTCAGGTGGACGCCCCGTCCGAGGCGCCTGCCCCGCCCGCGCTGCCGCCCCTCGCCCGAGGCCCGGCCGGGGGATCACGTGCGTGGCAA
>PMNO01000279.1 GCA_003161835.1 Myxococcales bacterium
TTGCCGGGCTCGCGGAACAGCCAGCCCCCGAAAGGACCCGCCTGCACCTGCGGCAGCGGTTTGTTCCACACGACGTCGACCTGATCTAGCCGGCCCAGGCGACCAGCCTCCAGGTCTTGCATCAGCCGTTCATACGGCGGCGAGAACAGAAAATTGTGCGCGACCCCCAAGGACAGGCCGCGGGCCTTGGCGAGGGCGGCGAGCGCATGACAATCCTCCGAGGCAATCGCCAAGGGTTTCTCCGCGAACACCGCGACCCCGGCTTCCAACACCTGGCGCACGTTGTTCACGTGGGCCGGGGGCGGGGTCAAAATATGCACCACCTGAGGTCTGCGGGCGGCGAGCAGGTGCGCAAGATCCGTGTACGCGGTCGCCCCGTCCGCCTGCGCCGCCAGTCGCTCGGCGC
Organism: Myxococcales bacterium; assembly: GCA_003161835.1. GTDB lineage: Bacteria > Myxococcota_A > Polyangia > Fen-1088 > Fen-1088 > FEN-1088. The sequence continues at coordinate 407 of PMNO01000279.1, forward strand.
GCGCGCGCGACAGATCGCAGACCGCCACCACCTTGACGTGGGGCACGCGTCGAAGCGCCGCGATGTGATGGTCGGCGATGAATCCCGCCCCGAGCAGGGCCACTTCCAGTGCGTTGGGTTCTGATTTCAAGCGGGCTTGTGTCCCTTGTATTCGATGATGGTCGGACGGCGCTTCGTGAGCTTGTCGAGATGGTACTTCATCACCCCGAGCGACTCGGGGATCTTGGCGGCGGTGCAGGACACCCCCCACAGAACGCTATCGCGGGCTCCGAACCCGAGGCGGCGGGTCGCGCGGTAGGTGCGGAACATCTGGGCGGGGTAAGCCGCCAGCAAGCACAGCGAAAGGCCCAGTGTGGGTGGCGCGAGCGCGGTCGCGACCGCCGGCAGGCCCAGGCCCCAGGCACAGGTCCGCCGGACCTCGCCGACGAAGTAGCGCTCCGGGGGGCCTCCGTGCATGTCGGCCACCTGGGCGTAGCCGTGGCCGCAACGCTTGGCGCGGGTCCACCATTGGCCGAGGCGGGTGATGGCCGCATCGTGCAAGACCGATACGTGATCGATCCGTCGAAACCGGCCTCCGATCTTGCGCAGGCGAATGCCAACTTCGTCGTCCTCGGCGGCGATGACCTCGGGGTCGAAGCCACCGACCTGCGCAAAGGCGCTGGCGCGAACCAGGAAGATGCCCCCGAAGGCGGTCGTGTCACCGACCGGCCGCATGCGCCATTCGATGTCGCACAGGGCATTGAATGGCGTGCGCTCGGGGTACCGCTCGCGCGTCCAGCCACACACGGCCACCACGTCGGGCGCCGCGTTCATTTCCGCGACGACCGCCTCCACCGCGCCTGGAACGAATTCGCAATCACCGTCGACGAAATGAACCATCTGCACATCGGGGTGAAGGGCCAGCAGGCGATCGAACCCGGCGTTGCGCGCGCGCGCCGCGGTGAACGGACGCGACATGTCCAGCTCGACCACCTCGACGCCCCGCCGGCGCGCTTCGGCCACGCTATCGTCTGTGGAACCAGAATCCACATATACGGCGCCGCGAATGCCGAGGGGCAACGACTCCAGACAGCGGGCCAGGCGATCACCCTCGTTGCGACCGATAGCCACCACGCCGACGCCATGCAGGCCTTGGGGGGGGCTAGGGACATTGTCTGGCAGCATACCGATCTAGCGTCCGCCCGCGCGCGGCACCGCGGCTGGGCTCTGATCTACGACGAACATCGTGGGCGCCGATAAAAGGGGCTTGGGCCTGCCAAGAACGCGCAACACGTCGTGAATGCTATCGGGACCGTGGACGGGGGGCAATTCCTTGCGCGCGACGTCCCCGCCGCCGCCATCGCGTCCGAACCTCAGCCAACCAGACCGGCGATGCCGCTGCCGCTGTTCAGTCCCGCCACGTCATTGAAACCGAACGAGGTGGCGGGAATGTCAAAGGCGTTCAGGATGCTGGTGTACAGATCCCCCAGGCTGGCGGTCGGGCGCGCCAGGTACCGGTTGGTCTTGATCTTGCCCTGGGCGCCACCCGCGATCACGACCGGCAGATTGCTCATGCTATGAGACTGCCCGGTGCCAAACTCGCTGATCCAGAGCACCAGGCTGTTGTCCAACATGGTCATTCCGTTCGGTTCGACAACCGCGTCCATTCCGTCCAGCAGGCGATTGAAGACCGTCGCGTAGTAGAGGAAACCCGCCTTGAGGGTCGGATTGTCGTTGTTGCTGGCGTACCCAAGACCCAACGCAGGATCGTTGTGGACCTGAGCGTGCCAGCCGGAGATGGGACCGACGGGCAAGAACTCGAACTTGGGATCGTCGTAGCCTCCGTCTTGCAGCGTGACGATGCGGTTCGCTCCGCAGCTCAGCACGCTCACCATGGTATCGACGAGCAGGTTGGCCTGGACATCCATACCCGGGAAGGTGGGAGCCCGAGGCACCTTCCAATTGGCGGGCAAGGACTGGGTCACCCCCCCACACTGAACCGGCGCCACGGTGGTGGCCCTCAGTTCGATGGCCCGGATGGCGTCGGCGTGGGCTTGCAGGCGCATACTGTCGGTGACCCCGACCTTGGCGTTCAACGACTTGAAAGCCGTCCATACGCCGTCCAGAACGCTCCCGCGCTGGGAACGGAAGCGATCCGCGCGGGTCGACATCGTCGTCGGGGTGGTGGTCGTCGGCAGCCCCGCCAGATACGTATTGAACGTCTTGGCGGGATCGTTGCTCATCGGCGCCAGCGGATTGGCGCCGGTGGATCCGGCGGGCTTGACCTTGTACCACATCAGGTTGTCGGGCGGACTGTCGGTGCCCACCGCGAGATTGATGGGCAGGCTCGTCTTCAATTGGTCAGCCAGGTAGTGATCAATGGAGGGGCCCAGGCACAGGGCACCCGAGTTCACCATGATGCTGGCGTCGAACTTTCCCGTTCCCGTGGTGTCGATCAGGGACGACGTCATCAACGTGTGGCCGGGCGCCGTATGATCATTGCTCTTGTGCATGCGGGCGACTCTGTTGTTCGTCCCAGAAACCACCACCAATTTCTTCTGATGGCTCGCCAGCGGCTGCAACATTTCGCTCAGCTGGAGGCCGTCGTTGGGCAGGGTTGGTGGGGTCCAACGGGTCAGCAGATTCCCCTCGCCGGTCTGGTAGATCACCAACCGGGTCGGTACCGCCGCGGTCTGAGCGCGCGTCATGCGGGATTCGAGCAACGGTATGGCCAAACTGGCGCCCGAAGTCGCCTGCAGGAACCCACGTCTGGTGATGCGAAAACTCATAGTGCTCCCCCCGTGACCGCGCGTCGTTGCGCGAATGAATCCAGCCCACTGAGACCCGCAAAAAGAGCCGTCAGCGAATTGTTCTGTTGGCCGAATTGGCCGGCCAAGCTCTGGACCGTACATTGATCCACGCTGGTCTCGTTGATTCCAAACGCGTAACGCATCCATTGCGTCGTCAGGCACGCCTGAACCTTGGGACTTTGCGCCAACTTTTCACCCAGAGCGCGAACGCCGCTAAAGTCACCACCCAGATCGGATGTCGATTCGATGTGTCCGGACACGTCCACCGTCTGGCCGCCGACGGTGGGGACGTACTTGCCTAAGCCGTCGAAGGCCGAAAAGGCAAACCCGATCGGGTCCATCAGTTTGTGGCAAAACCCGCAGGTGGCGCTGTTGATCCGGGCCTGAGATTGTTCTCGGACGGTGGCCCCCACGGGAGTCAACATGTCTTGCGCGGCCAGCGCGCCCGGGGGCGGCGGCGCGATCGTGTCGCACATCACCATCATCCGAATAAACTTTCCGCGCAGGATCGGGGAGGCCGTTTGGCCATGAGCGAACTTGGCGAGCAGCAAGGGATGGGTCAAGAGGCCCACCCGCTGTTCGGCGTCCAAATTGACCTGGCGCCAATCGCTGGGGCCAGTGCTCTGAGCGGGGAGACCATAAAACGTCTCAAGAACACTGTTCACAAACGTTTGTTGCGAGGTGATGAGGGCATGCAGGCCGTCATCTGCGGCCAAGGCCTGGTCCAGATCCCTGCGCATCTCCTCGTCCAACGCCGCCTGCAAGTTGGCGGCATGAACGTCCGCGTGAAAGCCCTTGACGGTCATCCACTGGAGGAGGAAGTCAGTGAGCACGCCGTGCGCGCGCGGATCCTTCAGCATGCGCTGGGCTTGGGCCAGTCGATTCTTGGGATCGGCGAGCGCGCCACTCTGTCCCGCGTCGAGCAGGGTCTGATCGGGCAGGCCGTTCCAGTACAGAAGAGCCATGCGCTGGGCCAGCTCGGCGCCGGTCAGCGTCGTCGCGGGGGCTGTCGCGGTGACGGGCTGGCTCTCGAGCACGTACAGGAATTGTGGCATCTGCAGGATTGTTTCCACGCCGACCGCAACACTCTCCGAGTAGGAGAGCGTGGGGCGCGCGTGGGTGTATGAGCCGACAATCACGGACATCTCGGTGGTGGTGGCCGGGTGCCGAAACGCGCGGGTAGCCAAGGTGTTCAGATATGTGGTGGCGCACGATGTTTCGGCGGATACCGAAGAGCACGGCGGGACGATATCCGCCACCTGCATCGCAACGGACTCAGCGGCGTCGAACACCGCCTGGGTTTGGCCTTCCCCCATCGGATTCGCCCCGCTATACGTCGCGTAGGGATATCCGCCAAGCGGCGGCGGGAAGGCGCTCTGCGCGATGACGCCCGCGCCGAACAGCTCGCCGATGATGCTGTTGTACTGTGTATCGTTGATGCGCTGAAGCGGCACCGCGAAGGGAGAGGGGGCGGCCGTCGCAGAACAGCTCAACACCGGCGGCGGCTGGGCGGGGCCGACGGGCTGATTCGGGTCGACGGGTTGATTCGGGTCGACGGAATTTTGCGAGATGCCGGAGCCGGGAGACACAACTCCCACGCAAGCGCCCAATGTCGAGCCACCCAAGGCGACGAACAAAGTTGCGTAGAGACGAGCAGTGTTTTTCAACTTCATTGCACAGCTTCCCGAGCGGCTACGAGGATCAATTATATCTCCGCGATCGAAGATCGTAGAGACGAATACCTGTCTTTTTGTGGTGTGTGCGTGCATGCGAGCGCCCCCGATGTAGGTCGCAATCCCTCTTGAACGACATATCCAAAGCGAAGGAACAATATGCGACTAACAAAAATAACGCGCGTGCGACGGAAGAGAACGCATCGGACGCCGGCATCTCATCGGACGCAGGGGCGCCGATCTTGAGTCCGGGTCACGCGACGCGGGCGACCAATGCCACGACGCCGTATCTGTGTTCCGCGGCTGCGCGCGCGGTTTCCGCAAGCAGAATCCCGCGTCGTGCAGCGGAGGGCCGCTTCGTGTCACGGCCCAGAACCCGCGCACCCGACTGATGCAGAGCGTCCCAGACCTGCTATTCGGCGCTGCCCCCACCTGCCGCGTCACCGCGGCCAGACTCTTGGGCGTGAAGAAATAGAGGTGGCGTCCGACATCCGCGTGGAACCAGGCCGCGCCACTCTCGCGGGCCGCGCGGCTGCCCGCGTTCGGGACCTCGACGATCAAATGGCCACCTGAACGAAGCAATCCGAGCGCTCCTCGAAGCGCGCTCCGCGGATCACGGCAATGCTCCAGCACTTGGGTCATGACCACAGCGTCGAACTTGCGCCCGGCAAGGTTCTGGGGCAGCGCTTCCGCCGTTCCCACATGAACCTCCATTCCCTGGTCGACGCACAACCTGACCGCGGCCGGATCGGGCTCGATGCCACAGGCTTGATAGCCATACGCGCGCATAGCCTTGAGGAGATGCCCCGGCCCGCAGCCGAGATCGCACACCGACGATCCCCGTGGCGCGAATCGGCTCAAAAATTCCGGCGTCACGGGGCAACTTCGGTCCAGGCGCCAGGCCAGGTGGGTCAGCGCGCGCCAAGCCAGGGCGGCGATTCCCGCCGGTGGTTTGCCGTGCAGCTTGGTCCCATAGGTCTCGAAGTAGCTCGAGCCGTAGAACTCCGCCAGGCGCGACTCGCTGGGGAGCGGAGCCACGAAGCCGACCGCACAGTCGTCACACCACCTGACCGCTATTCTTCCGCTATCCGGAGGCTGGTGCCAGACGTGCGGCAATTCGTGCAGAATCTCGGCCCGGGCATTCCCGCAAAAAATACAGACGAGTTCCGAATCCTGGTTTGGCATGGACTGGCTGCGCTTTTCTGAGGCAGGCATCGGGTCGCGACGTACTACTTACGCGGAGGACCGGCCTCGCTGGGTTTGGCGCGACCCGCGTCGCGTGGTGTGGCGGATGGGGCTTCGCGCGTCGGCGATGCAATGACCGGCCAGGGATCCGCCCACCACCCCGGCTGCTTCGCCATGAATTGCAGCGCCGCCGCGAATTTGGGCGTTTCGGCCAAGGGCTGATCCTGCCGCTCCAGCAGGCCCCAGTATCCGTGCCGGCCGAAGGTCTGAACATAGCCGAGCAGAAACAGCAATTCGCCTCCGTTGTCCCGCCACGCGTCCAGATACTTCGTGTAGATGCCCTTCATTCTCGGGGATCGGTTGACGATAGCCAACTTATCAATAAAGGCGGGATGACCGTTCCAGGCCACCATGTGTTGCCCACCCTCGTATCCGAGGAGGCGCAATCCGCGGGCTTTCGCGATCTTCCAGTCGCCACGAATGGTCTTCGCGATATATTCGAACGGAATCTTCGCGCACTTTGCCGGTGGACGGGCGGGATCCGAGACCCAGCAGTCCGCGTAGTCGAGAATCTCATCCACGGACCAGACGTTCTCGGCCAGATCGGCTTCCTTTTCGTTCCAGAGCCCCGCGAAATACGGCGCCACCGCGAGGGCATCCGCGTGCTGGTACGCCCGGCTGCCGTCAGGAAACGTGTAGTCCAGGGTGAAAGCAACGCGATCGAGGAACGCCGCCTGCGAGGAGATCACGCGCACCAGCCGCCGCGGATCTACTTTTTGAATCTTCATTTCATTCTGGAAGATCTCGAAGATCTGACGCGAGCGGTGGACCTGAAAGCGCAGTCGCAGCGTCATGTCCGACGGGTCGTCCCCGGCCGCCAAAGGGATCTTCAGACGCCGCGCCTCCTGGCTCATGAAACGGCCGTCCTCGCCGTAAGGCGGCGATTCATTCCAGATTTCATTGCCCAGCTCGACATACACTTTTCGATCAGCGTCGAGGCCCTTGAATAGCGTGCGCGCGAAATTGCGGACGTAGTCATCGTCCGCGCGGGGCGGAATACAGAACCAGGGATCCGTCCTCGAGACGTTGGATAGCTGGACCATGTACTCGAGTGCCACGCCCCCGTCCGCGTCTTGGAAGACCGCGCTCGGCGTCGTGCGGTCGGACCAGTGGACTTGCATATTGCCGTTGGTCTTTTGGTTGCCAAAGTGCCGGAGGGCGGCGAAGGGGCGAAGCCCTTCGAGGAATTTGGGATGAAAAGGTTGGGTCAGGTGGGTGGATTCGAATTCGATGGGGATGACGCGCAAATTGCGGAGGTAGTTGGGCGACTCCACCGAGTGAATCACAATCTGAACGTAGCTGGTCTCTCCAATGTCCACGACGAGACGTCCCGGCTTCCTGCTGACCTCGCGGCACCTGGCTTCGCAGTCGATCGAGAGCTCGCCTTTGCCGTCATACAGCGCGACGTATCGGCCGATGGGGAAGTTGCGACGGAAGTGGGGGTCGGGGTCGCCAATCAGAGCCAAGCGCTTCGTGCCGGGGGCCATGGACGTGATCCAACCGTCTTTGTCGACGGTGTACTTGTCGCCGGGTTTCTCGCCCCAATCCTTGGCGCGCTTCAGAAGATCGACGAAGGTCCATTCCTGGCCCCAGTAGTCGACGCCACTGACGTTCAACCCGAGCGAACGCCCGAGGTTGGGACGCGGCGAAAGCGGGACCGGACCGCTTTCCAGGTCCGCGCGGCCCTGCCTGCCCCGACACGCAATCAAGAGGAGGAGGGCGAAACGCAGCACCATCCTCTCGCTGTTGCGCAACATTGGCCGTCGTCCGGAAGATGCAGGTGTGGCCTCTCCGCCAGGACGCGCCGACCGGGACATCTGGTTCTTATAGCGGTCGACAGAACAAGCGGCAATTGTTCAACCTCCGAGGTTCCGACGGCATCCCCCGGACAGGGTCTCATCCCCACTCTGTCTGGGGCGCCGGTTCGGGCTGAACGAGACCCTTCTCCGTTCCCGCCAGAACTCCAACCAGGAAGGTCAGATACGGATCAATGCTGGAGTTGGGGATCAAGTCGATGACGTAGACGACCGCGATGAGCGCGAGGCTTGCGACGACAGCCCGATCCCGCAACGATTCGGCCCTGGCGATGGTTTTGCGCGATCGCCAAACTGGAAGGAGGAGCATTCCAAATAGCGAAACGTATCCAACGACGCCACGCATGCCAATCTGGATCGCCCAGAACCCATCAATCACCGCGAGATTCTTGCCGCTCCAGGAATCGTGTCGGAATTGGCGCGCGTAGCCGCCCCATCCGAACACGATTCGCTGGAGTGCGCGCTCCATGACGAACCCTTCTTCCCTCAGTCGCATCGCGAGGGACCCGCCCCGCTCGTCACCGAATTCGGATTGGGTGAACTTGTTGATTTCGTCGATCGGAATCAAGCCGGTGGCCCGGATCAAGGGATAGCTGAACACGATGACGGCCAGGAGCGCGGCGACCTTGACCTGGCGGCGTGGGGAAGCAAAGGCGGCCAGAGGGAGCAGGAGCCCGCCGTAAATGAGGGCTCCAAGAGACTTGCAGAGCACCAACACAACCAGCAAATAGACGACGACTCCGGTCGCCGGGAGTCCCGCGATGCGCTCTTTGCTCCGCATGAGGCCCGCCGAGGCGAGAACCGTGACCAGCATGAACAACGCGACGTTCAGACCATGTCGCATGAACGCTTTTGGTCGATAGCCTCCCGCGCGGATCGTCTGCAAGAACTCGGTCTGATGGAAACCGTAGACCCATCGGTTCAATTGCGGGCTGAGGAGCATCTCCGAAAACAGAAACACGGAATACACGAGCCCCGCGACCGCCACGATGACCACGAGCTTGCGCAGATCTCTCGACGTTCCATACAGCGTCCGGCCGAGATAGAACGGCGGCCACCAATAGAGAGCCACATTCACGGCGCTGTTGAAGAAGTCATAGAGGCTGAGCCCGGGAAGTAGGACCGGTCCGTATTGAACGGGATCGCGGTTCGTCAGGGAGGTGCCCAGGAGCCCGACGATCTGAAGGACGATAAAGAGGTCGTAACCCCGTCCGGGTCGGGAGCCGGCAAGCCTCTTTCCGCGAAACAGCACACACCCGATCAGAGCGCCCAAGCCGGGAAGCACGTCCTTGTCCAGGTGAAATAGCGGGATACCCAGCGAGATCATGGGCGGAAGGAACATCTGGCCCGCGAGAAACACGATGGGCACCGATATGGGCGCACGAATCAAGGCCACGAGCGCTATCGACACGAACGGGGCCAACACCAGCGCCAGATACGC
>PMNO01000299.1 GCA_003161835.1 Myxococcales bacterium
GCCTCCAAGATTCCGGTCTTCATGGCCAGGCCATAGTTCGGCTCTCCGATGGACAGCAGGCGCACCTGCGGGGCGTGCTCGGCCTGCATCTGGGTCGCGATCTCGACCGTGCGATCGCGCGATCCGTTTTCGCACAACAGAATTTCATAGCTCCAGCCAAANNGGGGTCTCAGGGGAAAGGGCGTCGATCGTGGCCGCCACCTCGCGACCGGCGATCACACAATCCTCCATCGCGTTGTACGTCCACGCTCCATACCGGCCCCGGGGGTAGATGTCATGCGCCTCCAGAAACCGAAAAATCGTGCTCGTGCTCGCGTAGTAGTGGTGATCGAACACCACATACGCGTACTGAATCTCCTTGGGCTCGGCGAAGACCACGTCCGCCGGGGCGGAGATGGCGCCGGCCTCGGCCAGTCCGGTCAGCACGTCCCGCAATCCCTCCTCGGTCAGGGGCGCACGATCGGCCAGCTCGACATACAGCGAAGCCCCACCTGGCGGCGCCATGGACGCCATCGCGTTCGTGAAGATGCCNNCCTCGACGTCGGGGGGCAGCTCGGGCATGCGGCGCAACAGCTCGGGCAGCGGAATCGTCGCCACCACCGCGCGATAGGGAATCCGCTCGTCGCCCACCACGATCTCGCGCCGCCTCCAGTCGACCAGGTCCGGTGTCGTCGCGGTGTGCACCTGGCCGTCGACCATGCGCGTCTGCAGCGCGCGGGTGAACGTCTCGATGCCGCCCTGCTTCGGATACTGGAAGCTGACGTTGTATCCAAGCTCCGGCGGCCCCGCCCCCACCGCACCGGCGATCACCTGGTCGAGGTTGGGCAAGGGAACGAACCGCTGGCACCAATCGGCGGTGATCTCGCGCGGCGAGACACCCCAGATGCGTTCGTTGTACGGGATCATGAAGTGCTTCGAGATCCCCGCGCCAAAATGCCGCAAACAATAGTCCTCGAAATTGGCCGGCGGCGCGTCGGGGGCGCCGCCGCGCAGGACTTGCTCGGCCCGCCTGACATCGGCGACGCGGGCGTCGACCACGCCCAGCAGGCATTCCTTGATGACGTCGGGCGGCAGGCCATGCAGGTTCGCCTGGAACGGATAGCGCGTCAGGACGCCGTGGGAGAAGATCCGCGCCTTGCGGGCCACGGCCTCCATCTGTCCGGGGAGCAACTCCGCAACCAGCTGCTTGACCGCCGGATCGCGCAAGTGCAGCCAGTGTCCGGTCTTGTCGAATCGATACCCGTCGCGTTCGTCCGTGCGGGCGTGGCCGCCCAGTCGCGCCTCTTTCTCCAGCAATACCCACGGCGAACGTAGGTGGACGGCGGCGGAAATTCCCGTCAATCCCCCGCCGAGAATGACGGTCCTGCGCGCTTCTCGGGTCACGTTTGTCACGTCGACGTGACAGGCCTTTACCACGGAAGGCCGAACATCGGCCATGCGGCCATACCCGCTGCTGGCCTCCCGTCTGGCGGGTTGGACCGGCTCCCGCCACAATGGCGGCTTGAACGAACGCACGAAGCAACTCGATTTCGAGCACCGTTCGCGCCTGCGCGGGGTTGCCCGGGCGACGCTGTCGTTGCGCTTCCTGCGCACCGCNNCTGACCTTCGTTGGTCACGCGACGGTCATGATGACGACACCCACCGCGCGCGTCCTCACCGATCCGCTGCTGGAGAATTCGCTCTGCGGCCTGCGCCGCGTCCGCGCGGCGGCCATCGACGCGCAGGATCTCGGCGACGTGAACCTGGTGCTGATCTCCCACGCGCACCGCGATCACCTGTCACGCCCGAGCCTGGCGCGCCTGCCCCGCAGCGCGACGNNCGGGTCGTCGAGCTGGAAATAGGACAGGCCTTCGCCTTCGAGGACCTGGAGATCACCTCCGTGCCGGTGCAACACGCGGGGGTGCGGGGCCCCCTCGATCGACGCCGTCGGGGCGCCTGTGGCTACATCATCCGCGCGGAGGGACACACCTTGTACTTCGCCGGAGACACCGGCTATTTCTCGGGCTTCGCCGACATCGGCCGGCGTTTCGCTCCCGACCTCGCGTTCTTGCCCATCGCGGGCTACCAGCCGGCGCCGTTTCGTCGCGAGCACCTGTCTCCCCTCGACGCGCTCTACGCATTCCAGGATCTGGGGGCGCGCGTTCTTGTGCCCATCGCCCATGGTTCGTTCGAGCTCGGCTACGAGCCCATCGGCGAGCCGCTCGAGTGGCTGCGCGCGTTGGGCCGGGAACGAAACCTGGGCTCGGCGCTGACGATCCTCGACCACGGACAGACCTGCCTGTTGCGTTGACGTGCATTTCTTCTGCAGGCACCGGAAAGTCCCGACATGATTTTGCGCCGGCGCCCTGATCCGGCAATATCAGCGCGCCCCAGACTCCCCAGGTCCGAACCCCAGACCCCGCTCATGTCGAACATTTCGCTCACAGCAGTCCCGGCAGCCCTCGATCTCTCCGCCTGGCCAGAGGCGCGTTAGAGTGCCGCTCCCCATGGACAAACTCCGTCGCGTGCCGGGCTGGGCCTGGGCTCTGTTGTTTTCGGTCCTGTTGTGTTTGCCGGGGTTGGGTGGGTTCGGTCTGTGGGAGCCCTGGGAGTTGAACGTCGCCGACCGCGCGCGCCGGGTGGCGCAAGGCGATCTGTCGCTGGCCACGCTGATCGAAGCCGCCGCCCAGGGTGATCTGAACGCGGCGCTGCAGGCGCTCGGCATCCGCGTGGTGGGCGCCAGCGAGCTGGGGGCACGCCTGTTCGGAGCCTTGTCGGGGATCGGAGCGTTGATGGCCGTGTACTGGGCGGGGGTGGGCCTGTTCCGACGGAGGGCCGCCATCCTGGCGGTGCTGGCGTTGGGCACGATGCCGCTCTTCGCCCTCTCGTCGCGCCAGGTGACCCCCGACATGCCGCTGGTCGCGGCGCTGGCGCTGGCCATCGGGGGCCTCGGGCGTTGGGCCTGGCCGCCGCAGGGGCGCGCGCGCGGCTTGGACCTGGCCATGGGATTGCTCGGGCTCGCCTTGGGCTACGCGACGGGCGGCGCGCTGCTCGGCATCGCTTTGCCCGCGCTGGCTTGGGTCGTGGCATGCGCGGTCTGCGCCGGATTGCCGGTCCCCGGTCCGGCCGACGAACCCGCGGATGGAACCGGGCCGCTGGCGGCACCGGGTGTCGGCCCCGACGTCACGGCGGGCCGATCGTTCGGCGCCAGCGCGCGCGCGCGCAAGGCGCTCTTTGCATTGTTCGCCGCGCTGGCCGTGGCCGGCGCAGTCATCTTGGCGGCTTCGTTGACCCGACTGGTGGCGGGACATCGCTCAGCGCTGCTCGGCGCAACACCCCGCGGAGGTGTTCC
>PMNO01000150.1 GCA_003161835.1 Myxococcales bacterium
GAAGAAGAACCGATCGACCAGATGCAAAAGCGCATCTCGGGCCAGGAACGTGTCGATACCCGGTTTCCCGACGGGCTCTTCGCGACCCCCGACAAGACGTACCTGTGGGTCGCGTCGATTCCCCCCGGGGGCTTGTTTGCTGAGCACGCGGGCGAGGGCCTCTGGGCCGCCGTCAATCGACTCATCGCGGAGGATCCCCCCAGTCGTTACCACCCCGCGATGCGCGTGCAGCCAGGCGGACCGGTCGCAACGGCGATTGCCAGTCGCCGGGCCATCGAACGCGACATCCTTTCCGTCACGGTCACCTGTCTGCTGGTCGTCGCGTTGTCGATCGGCCTCTACTTCCGCCGGCCGCGCGCCATCCCGCTCATCGGCATGCCGGCGATCGTCGGCGCCGCGATGGCCTTCGCCGTGGCGCAGCTCAGCTTCGGCCACCTGAATTCATCGACAGCCTTCTTGGGCTCGATCATCGTCGGCAACGGCATCAACTACGCCATCGTCCTGATGTCCCGCTATGAGGAAGAGCACGCCCGCGATGTCGACGCGGGAACCGCGATGTCCCGCGCGATATTGGGTACCTGGCGCGCGACCTCGGTGGCGGCTCTTTGCGCGTCGGCGGCCTACATATCGCTGACCGTAACCAGCTTTCGGGGCTTCTCCCAGTTCGGAGTCATGGGAGCGACCGGCGCGATATTTTGCTGGCTCGCGACGTACACCGCGCTACCCGCCATGCTGGTGCTGCTCGACGGGAAAAAGAGCGGGGCTGCGCACCGGCGGTCGCCCTTCAGCTTGACCTGGTTCGCGCGTTTCATGGGCGTACGGTACCGATGGCTGCTGGTGGTATTCGCGGCCGCGACCCTGGCAGCCCTGGGCGGCGCCACCCACTTCCTGGAGGATCCGTTCGAATACGATTTTCGCAAGCTGAACGCCAAGCTCGACGCGACGGACGAATCGAAGCAGTTCAGACGCCACATGGACGATCTGTTCGGCCGGTGGCCCTCACCCACCGTGATTCTGGCCGACGAACTATCCGAGGCGGAACTGGTCCGTGAAGCGATCCGGAAACAGGATCGCGACCGCGCGAAGGTGAACGGGACGGGCCGGTTGGTCATAGGCCGCATCGCCACCATTTGGGATCTCTTGCCCGGCCCGCCGGAGGTACAAAAACGAAAGCTGGGTCTGATTTCCGATATCCGGAAGCTGGCCCGCGATCCCGCCTTGGAGGTCCTGAACGACAAGGAACGCGCTGATCTCGCCCAGATCAATCCCCCGGACGGCCTACGCGAGCTGGCCCCCCTGGATCTACCCGCCATCGCGCGCCGGCCATTCACCGAGGTGGACGGTAGCGTCGGTCGGGTGGTGCTGGTGTACCCCACCGAAGAAGGCCTGTCGGTCTGGAACGGTCGGGATCTATTGGAGATAGCGGCCGTGTTGCAACACCTGAAACTCCCCTCGGGCAAGATCATCGAGACCTCTGGCTCCGCGGTCGTTTTCGGTTCGATGATCCGATCGGTGCTCCATGATGGCCCCATCGCGACCCTGGCCTCCCTGGTCGCGGTCCTGTTGATCGTCCTCGTGACCATCCGACCCGCCCGGGCTGCCATGATGGCCATCCTGACCCTGCTGCTGGGCGTGGTGTTGATGGTGGGGTCCGCGGGTTGGGCGGGCGTTCGGGTGACCTTCCTGAACTTCATCGCCCTGCCCATCACGTTCGGAATCGGCGCGGAGTACGCCCTGAACGTCGTGACCCGCTATCGGGAGGATCGCGATACGTTGAAGGCCGTGACGTCAACCGGGGCGGCGGTGGCCCTTTGCTCGTGGACGACCATCGTCGGCTACGGCTCCCTTCTGGCGGCGCGCAATCAGGCCCTTCAGGGCTTTGGCGCCATGGCGATCCTGGGCGAGGCGGCCTGCCTCTTGGGCGCGATCGTGGCGCTGCCGTCGGCGCTCCTCTGGTGGGCCGCGCGGACGAATCCCCCGGGATTGCTCGGGTCGACGAAGCCAGCCGCGGGGGCGACGGAGCCGACGTCGCTCCCGTAGGCCCGCGCGGCCTCTACGGTCCCGAACTGGTGTTGGTTCCCCATTTGGAGCGCAGGACGCCCACGGTGGACACGATCAGGAAGAGCCCCATCGCGATCCAGATGAGACCGAAGGTGAAATGGCGGCGTCGCGCCCCGATTCTGATCGGATCGTCGTCCGCGATTTCGCGCTCGGGATTCCGCCGCCCCAGCGTCAAGGCGCGCACGGTGCCGCCAATCACCAGCGCCGCTCCCACGACGTAGAAGATGAGGGGCGGGATAACGACGTTCATCTAGCTCGCAATCTCCACGGCCTTCATCTCGCGAATGACCGTAACGCGAATCTGCCCCGGGAATGTCATCTCGGCGGAAATCTTGCGCGCGATCTCGCTGGATAGACCGATAGCCCCCCGGTCGTCGATCGCGTCTTCCGACACGTAAATGCGCACCNNCGTCCCCCCTGAACGGCGTAGGCCTCTTGAACTCCTCGAAAACTGCGGGTGATGCGCTCGAGATCGTCCAGCCGCGCCACGTAGTTGTCCTCCATCTGTCGGCGCGCGCCGGGACGGGCCCCCGACATCGCGTCCGCCGCGGCAACCAGATAGGCGTAGGGGCTCGAAAATGGTTCGTCGGTGTGGTGGGCGCCAATCGCATTCGCCACGATCTCGCTTTCCCCGAGCCGTCGGGCATAGTCGGCGCCAATGACGGCGTGAGATCCGTCCAGTTCGTGCGTCAGGGCCTTTCCGATGTCGTGCATCAACGCCGCCCTGCGCGCGATCTTCATGTCCAGGTGCAGCTCGTCGGCCATCATGCCGCACAGGAATGCCGCCTCTATCGCGTGCTTCCACTGATTCTGCGTGAAACTGGTCCGATAGTTGAGACGCCCCACGAGCGACACGATGTCGTGGTGGGCGCGCGGGATCTCGAGGGTGGCAAACGCGCGACGGCCGAGATCCAGCAACTCGCGATCGAGCGCTTCCGCGATGCCACGGGCGGCCCGGGTTATGGCGTTCGGATCGGCGGTCGCCCGGGGATTGCGTCCGATCCAGGTCAACGTTCGCCGAACCACCTCGCGTCCGACACCGTCGAGTCCTTCGAGGCGGACGCCGTCGCGCCCCTCGGTGGGCATCAACTTCACGTTGGCCACCACCTCCATCGCGCGCAGATTTGATTCTTCCGAGCCGGACAGCTGTTCGAGCGACATCCCCGGTGGCAGCGGCACTGTCGACAGCAAGCGCTCCGTCAGATAGTGCCCCGAGAATCGCCCGACCGCGATGCCCATGACGCGCCTCGCGCGACGCACCTGCTCCGGGTCCGATCCCGATTGGTCAACGGATCGCAGCAACTGCGCGCCGGCGACACGCGCCACCTCCGATTCGGTCTCGATGATCGCGGCCCGAATGCTGGCGCGGGGCGATCCACCGCGCGCTTCCAGCGCAGCGATGCGGTCACGCTCATACCCAGCACCTTCGGCGGCCGCGCGCCGCGATTGTTCCTCCAGCGCCTTTTTGCCTGCCTGCGCGACATCCATCCGCTTGCGGTGTGCCGCCACCTCGACCTCCAGGCGCAAGATGGCCTTGCGGCGCGCTTCCAGTTGCGCCTCGCGGCCCGATAACTCGTCTTCGCGGACCT
Organism: Myxococcales bacterium; assembly: GCA_003161835.1. Lineage (GTDB taxonomy): Bacteria > Myxococcota_A > Polyangia > Fen-1088 > Fen-1088 > FEN-1088. The sequence goes on from PMNO01000150.1 coordinate 3,651, forward strand.
GGGAAACGGCATCGAACGCGGCGCCAGCCAACTCGGCCTCTTCGCGCGCCGCCAAGGCCGCCCCGCGCCGAATTTCACCAGACTCGGCCACCGCGGAGGCGCGAATCGCCTCGCGCCAGGCCTTCGTCGAGGCCAGCCGAACCTCCGCCCCTCGGAGCGCCACAAGACGCCCCAGCGCCACGCCCGCTCCGATGAAGGCGAGGATCAGGAATGTCAGCGTCTGGTACGAGATCACTTGGCTCTCGCTACCCTACGTTCGTCCCGATCATTCCGCGGGCGTCCGTTCTCTCAACCAATGGCCAACCCCAGGTGTTCGCGCACGATGAAATATTCGTCCGAGATGGACCACTGCAACAGGTCCCTGATCTTCTCCTTGGGCTCCGCGACCCCCACCGCGACCGGCTCGGACTGAACCAACCGGGCCGCCACCTCCAGATCATTGCACATCAGGAAGCCTGCCCGGGTGGCGGTGTAGTCAACCGCCGTCGCCCACCGCGTGAGGTCAGCGTCCGCCTTGCTGGCAATGAACCGTTGAACCACGACCGTCAGCTGTTCCAGCATTTGCGGGGGAACCAACTTCTTCAAGAGGTCCAAATACTGAGAGACCGGCTGCGCCATCTCAGGTTTCACCGTGAACGCCGGTTGCGACAATTTCAGCGCCGCCATGAACACCACCCTCAGCTGCGCCAAGGTCGGCACCACGGTCGGCCACCGAACGAAGTGATCCGGCCGCATGTAGGTCAGCTTCTTGGCGGTCACATAGGCGAGCTCTTTCTCCGGCCGGCCCTGCAAGAGACTCGCGCCCACCACAAACGACGGGATGAGCTGCGCCTTCTCCCGCGCGTTCGCGAGATCCAACTCGCCCGGCGATTCCGGCCGCAGGTACAGTTCGGGCTGCGGGACACCCATGACCTGAACGAGGTAGCTGAACATCTTGCTGAACAGCAACTGGTCGTTCTGAACGTCGCGCCGATCCTTGCGTTTGACGCCCCAATCCTTGTGTTCCTTCGCGTAGGCGGCCGCGACCGCGGCGCTGACGGTGGCCAGAATGTGGGAAATGAAGCGATCCTCGTCCGGGTGATAGATGTTCTTCTGCCACAGTTCCTCCGTCAGGCGGGCCCGTGCGCGCACGAACCCCTTCGGACGATATTGTTCGAAGAACTGCTGCTCTTCGGGATCGGACTTGCGCAAGAATGCCAACGCCGCGGTGACGCACCAGGCGCGGTCGAAGAGCTGCATCTCCATGAACAAGCGCCGCAACGTCTTGAGGTGCAGGGCCATCTCCCCAAAATCCTGGGTGCTGCGCACCAGGAACCGATATTCCTGAATGGCCTTGTCGTAGGTATCCGGCCCGGACATCTGGTACAGCTCGGCCAGAATTTGACGCCGGGGCAACGCCTCCTTGTCCAGGCTCACCGCGACCTCGAACGCCGCAATCGCCGACTTGTAGTCCTTGAGCCGTGACCGATAGATCTCGCCCAGGGCATGCCACAACGCGATCTGGGTGGATCGCTTCTCGGGAGGTGGCTCGGCCCCGAGGCGCTTGATCATCTTGCGATAGCTGCGCTCCTGGTTCCGCCAATCTTTCTTGGCGGTCATGATCTTGTCGATCCGTTCGAACGCCTTGAGATCGTCGGGATCCGCGTCGAGGGCCTGGTTGTAGAACTCGATCGCGTCGTCGGTGCTGTGCAGCTCGTAGTTGGCGATGTTGCCCGCCGCCACCAAGAATCGCGCCTTGAGCTTTCCCCGCTCCAAGTCACCGAGCTTGGTGAGAATCTCGATCGCCTTTTTCCACTGCTTCGTCTCGCTAAACAGATCCAGAAGATTGTGCAGCAGCTGGCGATCGGACGGCTTCAGGTCCAACGCCTCCAGATGAGCCGCGATGGCCTTTTGCGGATTGGTGAGCTTGTCCTTGTAGATCCCGGCGATCTGTTCGTTGACGGTGAACCTTTCCTCGACGTCGTGGCTCGCCGCAAGCAAGGCGCGCTTCTGCTTGATCACCGCCTCCCAATCGTTGGACTCGGAGTACAGCTCGATCAGCGCGCCGAGCGTCTCCCGGTGGCCGCCCTGAATCTCGAGGGCCTTCTCGAACATATTGATGGCCTTGGTGCGCTCTCCCAGTTTGAGCTTGATGCGGCCGAGGCGGAAGAAGAGGTCAACAACGTGATCGTCCTTTTGGGAATCGCGGTGATGAACCAGGATCGTCTGGTAGATCCGGAACGCGTCGTCCCAGTGTTCCAGCTTGTAAAGCAGCGCCGCGCGGTCCAGCAAGGTGGGCAGGTAGGTCGCGTCCAGCTCGTAGGACTGCTTGTAGTATTTCAGGGCCTTCTCGGAGTCGCCCACCTGATCGGCGGCCTTCGCCAAGCGGTGGTAAAGCTGGGTCATCTCCCGATTGGTCTTCTTGCCCGCCTTGCGCGCCAGGGTCTCCATGAGAGGAACCAAAGGCGCCCACTCCTTGCGCTTGAAGTACAGCTCGCTCAGAGGCTCCGCGGTCTCGATGTGTTCGGGATCGAGCTGGATCACCCGTGCGTAGAGCTGGGTGGCCATGTCCTCGTCGTCGAGTTTTTCCTGGTAGATCTTGCCCGCCTCGTTGAGCAGGCGGGTCTTCTCCAGGGGGTTCTGGGTATTCGCTTCGGCGCGCACCATGAGCTGAGCGGCCTTCAACCAATCACCGCGACGCTTGTAAAGCGCGAGCAACGACAGCATCGACGGGACGTGGGTGGGATCCTGCGCGAGCGCCTCGACCAGGAACTCCTCGGCGGCCTCGGGCGCGCGCAACTGCTCGTCGTGAACCTTTCCCAGCCGATAGTTCAGATCGACCTTGGTCTTGGTGTCCGAGGACATCCCGACCAGGCGGCGCATGACATCCACCGCGCGCTCCCACTGTTCGGTCTCCTCGTACAGACGCGCCAACCCCGCCAGTGCCGGGACGTGGTCCGGCTCGAAGTTCAAGGCGTCGTTGTAGGCCTCGATCGCGCGTTCAAGATCGCGCAGCTCGTTCTCGAGGACCTGCCCCTTCTTGGTGTACAGATCGATCCGCTCGTTCTGGTCGTTGATGACCAGAATGTGCTTGCGGTAGGTCTCGACCAGATTCTCCCATTTCTTCTCCTGGGCATAGATGCGCTCGAGATCGCGATAAGCGCGCTGATTTCGGTCGTCCACCAGCAGGATCTTCTCCAGGACGTCCGCTGCGCGATCGCTCTTTGAGAATTGCTCCTCCCAGACCGTGGCCATGCGCTGGTAGATTTCAACCCGATCTCCCTCGGGGGACGACACCTCCAGCTGGTGCTCCAGATTTTCGAGGTAGGCCTCCATGTTGCCCGTCTTCTGGTACAGGGAATCAAGCGCCTTCAACGCCGCCAGGTTCTGGGGATCGACCGACAGGACTTCCTTGTACGCCTCCACGGCTCGATCGTTGTCACCCAAGCGGTCTTCCCACAGCTCGCCCACTTGGAGCCGGAGTCGGACCGCCAGGTCGGTGTCGTTGACGACGAGAGCCTTCTTGGCCAGGACGTCGACGAGGCGATCCCACGCCTGGGTGCGCCGGTACAGGCGCTCGAGCGCGTTGATGGCGTCGAGGCACCGCTCGTCGGCGTCGAGGGCGCGCTGGTAGGCATAGGTGGCCTGGGCCGCGTCCCCGATTTGGGTCTCGTAGGTATCCGCCAGCGCCAGGAGCAGATCCACCCGGCGCGGTGTCTCGTGCTCGAGGTCTGCATGCCGGGCGAGCACCGCCACCAGGTCGGTCCACTTCTTCTGCTTACGGAAGAAATCCTCGAGCGCGGTGAGGGCGCCGACGTGTCCAGGGTCTAGCTGGAGCGCTTGTCGCGCGGATGCGATCGCGTAGTCGACGTGCCCCAACGCGGAATCGTACCAGCGCGCGATCTTCACCCAGAGATCGGCAGACTGTTTGGGGTCCGAGATCCCCTGCACCACCTGGGTGTAGTCGGAGATCAGCTCGTTCCAGCGCCCGGTGCTGGTGGCGAGGCGCTCCAGTTGCTTGGCGACGTGATCGTTGGAGTAGTCCTCGCGGAAGGCCGCCTGCAAGGTCACGAAGGCGCTCTCGCGATCGTCCAGCTGCTGTTCGTAGGTCTCGGCGACCTGGACCAAGAGCGCGATGCGGGCGGCCGTCTCGCCCACGAACTCGGTGCGCGCCAGCAGGAGATCGATCAGCTTGACCCAGCTCTTGCGCTGGCGGTAGAGCTGCTCGAGCTCCTGAGAGGCGGCCTGGTGAGAGGCGTCGAGGTGCAAGATCCGCTCGTAGACCCCGGCCGCCGAGCCGCCGTCGCCGATCTTGTCGGCCCACAACGACGCGGCCTGCATCAGCACATCGATCTGTTCGCTCGGGCTGGCCAGGGCCTGGGCCCGGCGTTCCAGGACGTCGACCGCATCCTCCCAGCGGGCCTCCTGCATGAACAGTTTCTCCAGCGCCGCCAGGGCGCGGAAGTCATGGGCGTCGATCTCCAGCACCTCACGCCAGGCCTCGATGGCTTCCGGCGTCCGCATGAGCGTGTCGCCTTCGAGCTCGCCGAGCTGCGAATAGAGATCCTTGAGCTCCGGCTGGCTCACCCCGCTCTCCCCCAGCTGGGCCACCCCGATGAGCCGGCGCAACGACTCCGACAGCTCCTCCCAGGCGCCCGCGGTCCGATAGTTCTGGACGATGGCCCGCAAGGCATCCACGTCCTGGGGATCGAGGTCGAGGACCTTTTGCCAGGCCTCGAGCGCGTTGCGCTCCTTGCCGAGCTTCTCGCCCCACACCCGGCCCAGACGCTTGTAGACCGGTACCTGGCGCTCGGGCTCGACCAGCGCCAGGACCAGCTTGTCGAGCACCTCGGTGAGCGCCTTCCAGTCACCGACAGCCTCGTGGAGATCGGCGAGGCCAGCCAGGGCCGTGGTATCGCCGGCGCGCAGCTCGAGGACTCGGCCCCAAAGATCGACCGCGCGGACGCCATCATTGAGCGCCTCCGCCGCCAGCTTGGCCATGCGGGCGTAACAATCGGCGACGCCTTCGTCATCCTTGGCGACGTCGATGAGCTTCTCGTAGATATTGTAGAGTTCGGCCCAACGTTCGGCTCGGAAGTACAGGATCTCGAGCGCGTTCAAGGCCTCGATGGAGCGGGACTCGTGCTCCAACACCGCGAGGTAGCTGGCGATCGCGCCTTCACCGTCGTCCAACGCATCGGCCCTGACCCGCCCAAGCCGCAGGTTGAGCGAAACGAGATCGGAATTGGCGTCGGTGATCTCAATCCGCTGCGCCAAAACCGTGGCGAGATTCTCGTACATCCCTTGGGCCACGTAGATTCGATCCAGGGATTCGAGTGCCACCGGATCGCGATCGTTCTCCGACAAGACCTGAACCAGGACCTTCTCCGAGCGTTCCAGATCTCCCAAATCGTTTTCGAAGACCGCTCCCAAGCGCAACAAGATGTCCCGGCGCACAGAGGGCGCGGAGATGGCCGACGCCGCATCGAACAGGGTGTTGACGTATTCGTCCCATTGATGCGTCGAACGCACCAGGCGCAACAATTCCTCGAGCGCAAGCTGCGAGGACGGATCCTCCTTGACGGCTTGCGCCCACCACGCGAAGGCCGCGATCTGGTCGACCAGCTTTTGCTCGCAGATCTCCGCCAAGCGGCGCAGCAGGGCTTGCCGCTCTTCGCGCGCCGTAAGGTGTCCCAGCTGGACCTCGTAAATTTGGGCGAGCTTCTCCCACTCCTCATTCTGCCGGTAAAGGGGCTCGATCACGTCGGCGATCTCGCGCTGTAGCGTTCCGCCCATGAACATGCGCTCCAGGGACGCGCGGGTCTCCAGATGGTTGGGATCGGCGACCAGCACGTCCCGATAGGCCTCGATGGCCTTGGGCATGTCCATCAATGCCAACTCGAAGATCTGCGCCAGACGGAAGGTCAAATCGACGATTTCCTCGTCCGATCGCCCGGTCCGGATCTCGCGCCGAACCACGTCGGCCAGCTCTTCCCAACGTTGGCTACGGCTGTAGAGGCGATCCAAGGCCTCCAGGGCGGAGTGATTGTTCGGCTCGGCCTCGATGACCCGCTGATAGTCCGCTATTGCTTCGTCCGGTTGATCGGTCTCCTCTTCGTGAATCCGCGCCAGTCGAAGCAAGAGCTCCACCCGCCGACGCACGTCCTCGGTCTGCTCCAGTTCGGTCGCATACAGAAGGCTCAGCTTCTGCCATCCGTTGGTCTCCGCCGCCAACCGGCCCAGATGGGCGACCACATCCTGGTTGCTCGGATCGACATGCAAGGCCCGGCCGTAGGCTTCGAACGCGGCGCCCTGATGCGAGAGGCGGCGCTCCTCAATCTCGGCGATGCGAGTCAAGAGGTCGATGCGCCGCTCGGGCTCCTCCGCGTGAGCCGCCATCACCTCGTACACCGCTACGACGCGATCCCACTCCCCGGCCGACTCATAGATCGGCTCCAACACCTGCGCCGCCATCACCGGTTCCTGATCGCCGGCCATCAGCATTTCGAGCGAACGCAGCGTGGGCTCGTGGGAAGGGTCCATCGCGAGGACGCTGCGATAGGCCTCCACCGCGCGTACGAGGTCGCCGAGATGCTCCCGCCACAGCTCGCCCATGCGGAACCGGAGACTGACGACCTCCTCCGGCGACGGAGCCATCTCCGTTTGGCGCTCCAGGATGGCCATCAGGTCGTACCAGCGGCTGGTGCGCTGGTAGAGACGGTCGAGCGCCTGCGCGGCATCGTAATCTTCGGGGTCAAGGTCGAGAATGGAGGTATAGGTCTCGATGGCCCGTTCCGGGTTTTGCAGCTCGCGGTCGTGGACTTGGCCGAGCACGAACAGCATCTGTTTCTTCTCGGCGGGAGTTGCCGCCAAGTCCGCCTTCTTCGCGTAGATATCCCGCAGATCGGTCCATCGGGAGAGCCGGATATACAGGCGCTCGAGATTGTCCAGCGCGACCGGATCCGCGTCGTCGACACCCAAGACCAGGCGATAGGCGTCGATAGCCTTATCCAGGTTCTCCAACACCTCTTCGTAGAGTTGGGCCACCTTGTAGTAGAGGCCTTTTTTCTCGGCCACGCCGCTCACGATTTCGGCCTTGCGCAGGAGCAGCCCCACCAGCTGCCCGTAGTCGCCCGATCGGACATATATCTGTTCCAGGGCGTTGGCGGCCGTCAGATCGCGGGGCGACGATTCCAACGCGGCCGCGTATGCCTCCGCCGCCTCCGCGTCGCGACGCAGATCGACCTCCCACAAGCGGGCGATCTTGTGATGAAGCGCGTTCCGAGATTCGCTGTCGGAGATTCCCGGCACCAAGGCCGCGTACCGCTGGACGAGATCCTCCAGCTTGCCGAGGACCCGAGCGAGGCGTTCTATTCCGCTCTGAATGTCCGGATGGAGGGGATCCTCGGCGAGGGCGCGCGCCAGGGCGTCGTAAGCGCGATCGGGATCATCGAGCCCTATCTCGTAGGACTCCGCGATCTGCGCCAGCATCGCGATCTTTTGTTCAGGCGTGGTCGCGTGGCGCGCGATGACTTCCTGTACGGCCACGAGATTCGGATAATCGCCTCGGCCACGATAGACCGGGTCCAGGAGGCGGGCCACCTGCAGCTCGTGGTCGGGTTGGGGGAGAATGCGATTCAGCGCGGCTATCGTTGGCACGTGTTCGGGCTCGATCTCCAACACGCGCCGGTAGGTGTCGACCGCGGCGCCCGTCTCGCCCAGTCGCTGTTCCCGCAACAGACCCAAGCGACCCAACAGCTCGACCTGCTGGGTCGCGTCGGTGGCCAACTCGAGCTGCTTCTGTAGATTGTCGGCCAGCGCCCGAAACTCGCCCTGAGCCAGGTACAACCTGTCGAGCGCGCGCAGCGCTTGAAGGTTGTCCGGATTGTCGGCCAGTACATCGCTCCAGGCCGAGATCGCCTCCTCGGGGTTGGCCAGCATCTCTTCCCAGACGGTCGCGATCCGCGTCCGAACCGCCACCCGATCGACCGCATCAACGACCAGGTCGGCCTTTCGACGCAGGGTTTCGATCAGATCGGGCCAACGCTCGGTTCGGGTATACAACCGCTCCAGGGCCACCAAGGCGGAGGCGTCCTGGGGCAGAATTTCCTGCGCGCGCTGGAAATATTCGACGGCCTTTTCAGACTTCTCCAGCTTCTCGTCGTACGCGACGGCAACGACCAGTAGAAGCTCGCGCTCCAGAGCGGGCGCCAGCTTCTTTTTCAGGGCGGATTCGTACAGCTTCACCAACGGGGCCCATCGGTCCAGGGTATTGGCGAGACCTTCCAAGGCCTCGCGGGCAATCGCCGACGCGGGATCCTCGCCAAACGCGCTGGCGTAGGCTTCCCAGGCACCCTCCGCGTCGCGCAGCTTCAGTTGTAGGCTGCCGATGCGCAACAACAGTGTGATCCGTCCGGCCGGATCCTTCTGTCTCCCGAGCTTGATCCGTTGAACCTCCACCAGGCGAGGCAAATCGAGGGTCTCCTCGTAGATGGGCTCCAAGACCTCGACCGCAGCGAGTTGCCGTTCGGGGTCCTTCAAGTACGCCTGCAGGGCCTCGCGCGCGGCCAGATGGGTCGGCGACAGGACGAGCGCCTCGCGATAGCATTGGACCGCGCCTTCGGGATTCTTGAGATACAGCTCCTCGATCTGGCCGCGCCGATACTTCAGCTCCGCGACGAGCGCCGGGTCGCGCAACAACGCGACCTCGCGATCAATCGTCGTCCCGAGATCTTTCCACCGCTCAAGACCCGCGTAGATCCGGTCAAGCGCGTGCAGGGCGGCCAGTTGCGAACCGTCGCTCTTCAGGATCGCTTGATAGATCTCGATAGCCTTGTCGGGCTGTTTGATCTCGTCCTCGTACAAACCAGCCAGCTTGAAACGAATCTCCAGCTGATCTTGGGGGGACTTGGCCAACTCCAGTTTCTTGTCGTAGATGGCGAGGAGCTGCCCGAAGCGTCCGGTCGCGATATACAGGCGTTCCAGCGCGCCGACCGCTTCGGCGTCCTTGGGCGCGAGTTCCAGGATGGCTTGGTTGCGCTCGATGGCGACCTCGGGATTGGCCAGTTCCCGTTCGTATGCCCGCGCCAGAATTTCGAGCGTGGCCAGGCGAACGGTCTGGTCCTGGATCTTCGGTAAGGCCGCCTCGAATCCCTCGACCAGCTTCTCCCAGCCCCCTGATTTCGCGGCAAACCGGGCTGCGTCCGAGCGCGCCCAATCACTCGCCGGGTCCTCGGCGAAAGCCGCGAGCGCAATCTGAAGCGCGCTGGCCTGGTCGCCCGCGTCTCGATCGAGCAAGGCCGCCAGGCGTTTCATGCGGGCCTGACGATCCTCGAACGCCTTGGTGTGCCGCAGTTGCACCAACAGCGCCTGCGCCAAGGCGCCGACCACGTTCGTACTTTCGTAGATCGGGATCAGGGCCTCCGCCGCCACAAGATTCTGCGGGTCGAGCGACAGCGCCTTTTCGAAGGCCTTCTGCGCCTTGTCGGTTCGGCTCAGACGATCGCGGTAGATTTCGCCGATCTTGTTCCACAACCCCAGCCGCGCCGGCTCATCCTCGGATTCCGTCTGTCTCTCCAGAACGCGCACCAGCTCGTCCCATTTTCCCTGAACCGCGTAGAACTGCTCCATCGCGTTCCAGTCGCGCTGCTGGAGATACAACTTCTTCAGGGCGTCCTGAGCGCGTCGATTCTCGGGCTCCCCCGCCAGCAACGCCTGCCAGGCGGCGGTGGCCTTCTCGGGCGCGTTGACCTTCTCCGTGTAAAGAATCCCCAGCTTGACCAACAACGCCGATTGCTTGGTCGGGTCACCCTGCTGAAGCGCGACCTGACGCTGCAAGACCGCACCCAACTCGTTCCATGCCTTCTCGCGCTCGTAGAGCTTCTCCAGCTCGCCCAGAGCCTCGTGGTTCGCAGGATCGTCCTGAAGCACCTGGTTCCAAAGCTCGATGGAAACCGCCGGTTTCTTCAACTTGTCGGAGGCCAGTTTCGCGACCTCCACCCGCCGCCCTTGGCGCTCGGCCGGCTGGGTGAGCTTGGCGATCTCCTTCTGATGAACCGCGATCAGCTTCTCCCAGTCGCGGCGCTTTTCATACATCTGTTTCAGGAACGCCAGCGCTTGNNACCCGCAGCTGAAGCGCGACCTTCTCGGCCGCGGATTCCACCACCCCCGCCTTCTTGCGCAGCAACGAGATCAGGTCCGGCCAACGCTTCATCTGTTCGTACTGCGCCGCCAAGGCGTCGGCGACCTCGAGATTGCCGGGCTGGACGTTCAAGATCTGGTTGAACGCGTTGACCACCATGACGTCCAGCTTCAGACGATCCCGATAGATCTCCACCATCTCCAGAAGGACGGGAATCTTGTCCTCGGCTCTGGCCCAGGTGGCCTTGTCGACCGCGTCCTTCATGGTCTCGATGAACGCGTTCCAGCGCTCGGCCTTCTTGTAGACGCGGGCCAGCTCACGCCGGGGAGCCCAGACGGTGGGCGCGGCCGCAACGACCTTCTTCCAGGCGTCGATGCCCTTTTCAAGAGACTGTTTTTCGGTCTCGAGCGCGGCCGCAGCCTGGGTCGTCAGCTCGGGCGGGAAGTCATGGACGCCGTTCGAAGGTCCGCCGGCCGACTCGGCTTCCTTGTCCTTCTTTCGTTTCGGTTCGTTGCCTTGCTTCGACTGCTGCTCCACTTTGGCGCTCCTCCACTTCGGCATTCAAGCCCGAGCGCCTCTCAGATCGCATTGCGATTCCGCCCAAGGCGACGATGAG
>PMNO01000277.1 GCA_003161835.1 Myxococcales bacterium
CGTCCTCGCCGTCCTCGCCGTCCGCCCCAACCGTCACTGCCGCAGATCGCGCGCGCGCCGCGCGGTTGCTTGGCTCGCTCGCAGATCCCGGCGCAACCGAAGCCTTGCTGGCGGCGGTGGGGACCGGTCCGGCCGAAACCCGACTGGCGATCGTCGAGGCGCTGGCCCATTCACCCGGGGCACGGCTCCCGGCGGTGGTGGCCGCGATCGACGCGGCCCGCGCCGGCCAGGGGGCTCCACCCGAGAGGCGCGAGGCTGACCTGACTCGGGTCCTGCCCGCCTTGGCGCGCCGGTCCCCGGCGGACCGCCCGGCGGCCGTGGCGGCGATGCGCCGGTCGCTGGCCGGGAGCCCGTCATTCGAGGCGCGCGCGCGTGCCGTCCTGGCGCTCGGGGAGCTGGCCGATCCCGCCGTGGTGCCCGATCTCTCCGCCGTGCGCGACCACTCGGACGATGCCGTGCTGCGATTCCTGGCCACGCGAGAATTGGGGAGCTTCGGGGGACCGGCGGCCCTTTTGCCGCTGCGCGCCGCCCTCGGCGATCCGGACCCGCGGGTGCGCGAAACGGCGGCCCAGGGATTGGGTCTGCACCGGGATGCGGCGTCGGAGGCAGCGCTGATCGTGGCCGCCAAGGATGAGCCTTGGCCTTTCGCGCGGCGCGCGCAGATCGAGGCTCTGTCCCGCACCTGCGGCGCCCCGGCGCGCGACCTGCTGATGCGCGCGATGCAAAGAGACGTCGACGAGGTGCGGCGCGCGGCGCTGGTGGGTCTGGTGCGTTGCCACGATCCCCAGGTGCGCCCTTTGTTGTTTTCGACGCTGAAGAATCGACACGGCAGCGCAACGTTGCGCGAGCTGGCCGCCGCGCTCCTGGGGGAACGTGGCGACCGCACCCTCGGCCGAGAACTGGGCGAAGNNTCGGCGCTGCGTTCGCTCGGACGTCTGGGGGGGGCGGACGCGGCCCACGTCGCGGCGGACCTGGCCGGGGACGGGCGCCATCCTTATCGCCGGGTGGCGATCGAGGCCCTGGGTGAAATTTGTGACCCGGACGTGGGCGCCAAAGCCCTGGCTGCCGTGCGCGCGGGCGCGGACCCACGCCTGGCCGCCGATGCGCAAAACGCCGAGCAACGCTGCCGCTCCCGCCCCGCGGGAGCACCCGAGGATCGCACCCGCTAGCCGCCTGACCCGATCGAGATCCCCACCGTTGGCCGGGCGGGAATCCGTCGCGCACCCCGATTTCTCTGCTAGCCTGCCGCCGTCCATGCGCCGCGAAAACCCGTTTTCATATCCCAGGCCCTGTTCCCCGTGACGATCGCGACCACCGTACCCGCGATCGCCGCGCCCGTGCGCAGAGGCGTCCGGCCCCTGCCGCTGCTCACGGCGGTCAATTTCTTCAACTACCTCGACCGGCAAGTGGTCTACAGCATGACGCCCTTCCTGGCGTCCGCGTTCGGCATCTCGAAGTTTCGGCTGGGGTTGCTGTCCTTGGTGAATCTGATGGTGTTCGCCGTCGCGTCGCTGGTGTCGGGGCCCATCGCGGATCGGGTGGGACCGCGGCGGGTGATCTTCTGCGGCATCCTCTTGTGGAGCATCGCCACCATGGGTTCGGCCCTGTCCACGTCTTTCCCGATGCTGCTCATCTTTCGCGCCGTGGTGGGCCTCGGCGAAGGGTCGTACGGCCCCAGCGCGAACGCCTTGCTGTGCGCCGCCGCGGCCCCCGAGAAGCGCGGGCGGGCGCTTGGGATCTACAACGCCGGCATGGCGATCGGGGGCTCGGCGGGCCTGTTCCTCGGCGCCGTCCTGGCACCGCGCGTCGGCTGGCGGAACGTATTCTGGATCGCGGGGGCGCCATCGCTCTTGCTGGCGCTACTCTCGGCGTTCATCGCGGCCCCCGCGCGAATCGAACGGGCGCACGCCCTGCCCGCCCGAGCGTATCTGTTGAATCCGACGTACCTGCTGTCATTCGTCGGGGGCATCCTGGTGACCTTCGGTGTCAGTGGACTGCTGTTTTGGTCACGGTGGCTCATCATCGACGAGCGTGGGTTCTCGGTGATCGGGGGCAGCACGATGATGCTGTCGATCGGTGTGTTTTGCGGCATTGGCGGCGTGATCACGGGCGGCATCGTGGGCGATCGCATCGGCAGCAAGCGCCCGGGGGGCCACGCGCTCGTCATTGGTGCGTCGCTCCTGATGGCGGTGCCGCTCGGTCTGGGCAGCCTCCTCATCACCTACAAGCCCGTGTTCGCGCTGCTGACGGCGATGACGGTTTTTTGCCTGTCGATGTACAACGGCCCCGCCACGGTGATCGTGGATCAGCTGGCGCCCGCGCGCTATGCCGCCACCTTGCAGGCCGTGTTCATGTTCGGAGTGCACGTGCTGGGCGATGCGACGGCCGGGTCNNCTCAGAGTTTGAGTGGCCCGCCCGGGTCGTCGGCCGCCAGCCGCTTGCGCCGCGCCTCGGTGTCCTGGGTGCTTTGCGGCGGCGGAATGACCCGCGCGGCCAGCTCGACCCAGTCGCCCTCGCGGGCCCCCGGGGGCAACAGGTTTACCGGCAACGACAACGCGAGCTCGTCAATCAGCACACGGGCAACCCCCTCCTCGATTTCGTCGACGAAGATCTGGGTCACGCGCGCCTCGGTGGTCATCGCCGGGCCTGGACGCCGGACAACCCCGGCGTGCGCCTGGTTGTCGTGTTCTGGGTTTCGACCGTGACGCTCTGGCCGTCCGTCCGCACGGTGACGCTCCCGTCGCGATCGGTGCGATAGAGCCGGGCGCCGATGTGTTCGATCCGGGCGATGGTGTCGGGATGGATGTGCCCGACCTGGGTCAAGGGGCCGCAGGACGCGATGGCGATCCGGGGCCTCACGGCCGCGAGAAACCGCGTGGACGATGAGTATCGGCTGCCGTGGTGGGCCACCTTCAGGACATCCGCGCGCAGGTCGACCTTCGAATCCAGCAACCAGTCTTCGGTGACGGCCTCGGCATCGCCGGTCAGCAGCACCCGCACCCGCCCGAACTCCAGGCGGGTGACCACGCTGTTCGCGTTCGCGTCGGAGCGCGATCCCGTGATCAGCGGATCGGGCGGAGTCAACAACACCAATCGCGCCCCGCCGCCCAGATCGATGACCCGCCCCCTTTGCGCTTCCCGAACGGGAATGTGCCGTTCCTCGAGGAGGCGAAGCAAGCGATCGTACGCGGGACTGGGATGAGGAAAGGCCGCATCCATGAACAGACGCGCACCTTGCCGAGAAATCACCCACCCCAGCCCTCCCAGATGATCCGCGTGCCGGTGGGTCAAGCAGCACCAGATCCAAGGGCTCCCGGGTGCGGGCGCGCACGAAGGCGGCCACGCTTCTCTCCCGCTTCCGCCAATCCGCCGTCGATCAGCACGGTCTTTCCGGCGGGCGAGGTGATGAGGATGGCGTCGCCGTGTCCGACGTCCATGACATCGATCCGCAGCTGCCGCGGCTGCCGCGGCTGCCCGCTCGGCTGGGCAAGGCCCGCGGATGCCAGCGGCCAGTTCGGGCCGGCCGCCGCCCCGCGACTGCTGGCCCCGCACGACAGGACCGACACCAGGGCCGTCCCCACCACGCTCGCGAGCAACTTGAGTCTGCGCGAGCGGGTACGTTGCACTCCCCCACGTTAACCTCGTCCCCGCGAACGAGCCAAGAAACGCCATGAGCAAGCACCCGCACCGCAGCATCGGGAGGCTATCGGCGGTAGGCCCGGGTTGGTGCGCGCCCGGCAAGAACGCCTCGGCGCGAAAGCGCGGCACGACGCGAGAACGTAACCGCCCGACACGCCGACGGGCCTCGGGCCGGCACCCACCCGCGGGGGTTACCTGATAGCCTTCGCACGTGCCCATCAGACGCTGGCTCACGCGCGTCTTCTTGACGGCGGACCCGCGCAGCCTCGGGGCCGGGCGGATTGCCCTGGCGCTGATCCTCCTGGCCACGGCGACGTCNNTCCTCCTGGCGGACCTGCTGCGTCGCGTGCCCGGGATCGACATCTGGTACACGAACAACGGCCTTCTGCCTAATCACACGGTGCTCTGGCGGCCGTCCTTCGATTGGGTGTTCTCGCTGTTTTTCATGGCCTCCTGGCCATCCGAAGCCGCGGTGGGCTTCGTCGCCTGCGCGCTGGTGTACCTGATGCTGCTCGTCGGCTTACACACACGGCTGGCACACGTGCTGTCCCTGCTTTGCGTGCTCAGCCTGCATGGGCGGGTTCTGTTCATTCAGAACGGGGGCGACGTGGTCTTGGTCGAGCTGTGTGCGTGGGCGCTGCTTCTGCCCACTGGGCGCCGTTATTCGTGGGATTCCCTGCGCGCGCGGCTGCGGGCACACCCCGATCAGACGGCGGACGATCTCGCCGACCGCGCAGCCTTCGCGCCGGATTCATCGCCGGTGGTGTCGCTGGCGGTGCTGGCCCTGGTCGGACAGCTCGCGATCATCTACGCGTTCAACGCGATTCAGAAGGACGGCCCGACCTGGCGAGCGGGCAGCGTCTTTCACTACATGCTTCATTGCGACGGAATCGTCACCGCGCTCGGCGTGTGGGTGCGCACCTGGCTGACGCTGCCTGTGTCGCGCGTTCTGACCTGGGGCTCGTGGGCGCTGGAGGCGGCGTTGCCGCTCGTATTGTTGTCGCCGTTCCGCCCGCGGACCAGCCGCCACGTCGCGATGGCGATGGTCGTGGCGCTGCACGGGGGCTTTGCGCTGTTCCTGAACCTCGGCATCTTCGTGCCCGCGATGTTGGGATTTGTCCCGTTTCTGATCCCGGCCGCCGATTGGGAGGCCATCGCGCGCTGGTGGGCGCGCCGCCCGGGCACGCGGATCGTGATCTTCGACGGGGATTGCGGGGTGTGCTTTCAGATTGTCCGCGCCATCGCGCGGCTGGATACCGCGGGGCGGCTCCGCCTCATCGCGAGCGAAGCGGTGATCCGGGGACTCGCGGATATCGCGCCCTACGCTTTGTCGGGCGAGCTGTTGGCCCAAACCATCGTGGTCGTCGATCCGCTGACGGGACGGCGCTGGCTCCGCGCGGCCGGCTTCGCCGAGATCCTCGACTTTCTCCCGCTCGGCGCCCTGCTCGCCTGGCCGCTGCGTCTTCCCGGGCTCCGGCGCCTGGCGGCATCGGCCTACGACGCGTTCGCCGCCCGCCGCACCGAGATCTCGATCGCGCTCGGCCTGGCGGCCTGTGGCGTGCCGGCGCCCGCGCGCACGGGCGCGGACGAGCCCGAAGCGTCGCAGGACTCGCGGCCGTCACCGCTCCCGCCCGCCGCCCTGGATTCATCCACGCTCGGGCGCTGGCGCGCGTGCTCCGTGTTGCTGCGCGAGAGCGTGGTCGCCTTCGCGCTCGTGCTGGCCAGCGCGCAAGTGCTGGTCGACAACCCACACGTCACCCACGTCAACCGTTCCTGGCAACCGACCTGGATGGCCGCCGCCACCAGCTATCTTCAGTTTCAGCAAAGCTGGGCCATGTTCGCCCCCGATGCGCCGCTGATCGACGCGAACGTCACGGTCGACGCGGTCACCGTGGATGGCCGGCACGTGGATCCGTTGAACCAGGTGGCGAGCCCGAAGCAACCCCGACCAGGCCTGCGTATTCCACCCCGCCTGGGCCAGGACGGATTCTTTTCGGCGTACATGCTGCGCGTGCCCTCCCGCGACGATTACTTCGGCCCGCTGACCGAATGGATCCTGCGCTATCCTGAGCGAACGGGCCGCAAGCAGGATGAAATCGCATCTTTTGAAGCATTCTACGTGGAGGACGACAGCCCTCCGCCCGGCGCGCGAGAGCCCCGCAACACCCGGATCACGCGCATGATCCAGTACCCCCCAGGCACCCCGTGATGAGAATTCCCGCAAGCGCCGCGCCCGAAAAGCAGAGGTTCACATGCAATGCATAGTCTTGGCCGGCGGGCTTGGGACCCGCATGCGGCCCTGGACGGAGGCCATTCCGAAGGGGCTGATTCCCGTGGCCGGCCAGCCCTTCCTGGATCGGCAGATCCGCTGGCTGGGCGCGCACGGCGTGTCGGAGATCGTGTTGTCGCTCGGCTATCGCGGCGAGATGATCGAAGCCCACGTGGGCGCGGGAGCCCGCCTCGGAGTCCCGGTCCGTTACGTGCACGAGGGAGATGTCCTGCGGGGAACGGCCGGCGCGTTGCGGCTGGCCCACGATCGGGGGGTGCTCGACACCGAGTTCCTGGTCACCTACGGCGATTCGTACTTGCCGGTCGACTTCGGCGCGGTCGGCGCCGCCTTTCACCGCTGTGGGCGCCCCGCGCTGATGACGGTGTTTCGGAACGACGGGCGCTGGGACCAGAGCAACGTCGTGTTCGATTCCGAGGCCGGGAGCGTGATCCTGTACGACAAGGCGCGCAAGCTGCGACCGGCGGTCGATTTCACGTACATCGACTATGGCCTCTCCGCGCTTCGTCGCGACACCGTGGCGCGCGAAATCCCGCCGAACGAGAAACATGACCTGGCGCAGCTGTTTCATGAGCTGAGCCTGCGCGGCGAGCTGGCGGGCTACGAAATCGCGCAGCGCTTCTACGAGATCGGCTCCCCGCAAGGGTTGGCCGACCTGGAAGCGCACCTCGCCGCGCCATGACCAGCCCGCCCCGGCTCATNNGGGTTCGCGCTGGCCATCGCGACCAACCAACCGGCCGCTGCCAAGGGCAAGGCCACCCGCGCCGCTCTGCAAGAGGTCCACGCGAAAATTCTGACGGAGATTCAATCCGGCGGGCCACTGACCGGTCTCATTGCATCGTACGTCTGCTACCACCGCGCCGAGGATCTGTGCGATTGTCGCAAGCCCCGCCCGGGATTGTTGCAGGCGGCTCTGGCCGCGGTGCCCGGCAGCCGGCCCGAAACGTCGTGGATGGTCGGGGATCGCGCGACCGACGTGATGGCAGGCACGGCGCTCGGTTTTTCCACGGCGCTGCTGGGATCGGCCTGGCCAGCGGACGACAAGGTGCTGAGCGAGCGGGGGATTCGACCTTCCTTTCGCGGGCGAGATCTGCAAGACTTCGCGGCTTTCTTGCTCGCCGAGAACCAAGCCATGCCAACATCCATCAAGATTTTCTCCGACGGTGCCGACCTGGCCTCGCTGCTGGAGATGGCGAAGAATCCGCGCATCGCGGGCTTCACCACCAACCCCACCTTGATGCGCAAGGCTGGGATCAAGGACTACGTGGCGTTCGCGCACGAGGTGCTGACCCACATCAAGGATCGCCCCATCTCGTTCGAGGTCTTCGCGGACGAATTCGACGACATGAAGAGGCAGGCGCGGGAGATCGCGTCGTGGGGCTCGAACGTGTACGTGAAGGTGCCGATCACGAACACCCGCGGGGAGTCATCGCTGGCCCTGGTGCGGGATCTCTCGGTCGCCGGTGGTGTGCAGCTGAACGTCACCGCCCTGTGCACGCTGGAGCAGGTTCACCTCACCACCCAGGCGCTGCGCGGGGGCGCGCCAGCGGTGGTGTCGGTGTTCGCGGGGCGCATCGCGGACACGGGCCGGGATCCCGTGCCCTTGATGAAAGCGGCGCGCGCGATTTGCGATGCCTCGGGGGCGGCGGCCGAGCTCCTGTGGGCCAGCCCGCGCGAGCTGCTGAACATCGTCCAGGCTGAAGAGGCGGGGGCCCACATCATCACGGTGGCGCCCGAGATGCTGAAGAAGATGAGCCTGTTTGGGAAGAGTCTGGCGGAGTACAGCCTGGACACCGTCAAGATGTTTCACACCGACGCGACGGCCGCGGGCTTCAACATATGACTGTGACCGCGAGCGCCTTCACCCTGCAATTTCTCGAAGAGAGCGTTCAGGCCATCCGCGCCCTGGACGCAGCGACGATCGATCGGGTGGCGGTCGGTCTGGCGGCGGTGCGCAACGCGGGTGGCCGGCTGTTCATCCTGGGCGTCGGCGGCTCCGCCGGGCACGCGAGCCACGCGGTCAACGATTTTCGCAAGCTGTGCGCGTTCGAGTCCTACGCGCCCACCGACAACGTCTCCGAGCTCACCGCCCGCGTCAACGACGAGGGTTGGGACACGAGCTTCTCGGAGTGGCTCAAGGTCTCGCGCCTGGGGCGCGCCGACGCGGTGCTGATTTTTTCCGTGGGCGGCGGCAGCAAGGATCGGAACGTGTCGGTGAATCTGGTGCGCGCGCTCGAACACGCGCGAGCGGTGGGCGCGCGGATCTTTGGCATCGTGGGCCGCGACGGCGGGTACACCGCGCAGGTCGCCGATGGGTGCGTGATTGTCCCCACCGTCGCGCTCGATCGCGTCACGCCCCACACCGAAGGTCTGTGCGCGGTGATCTGGCATTTGCTGGTCAGCCACCCGGAGCTGCAGCGCGCGCCGACCAAGTGGGAATCCACAAAATGATCCCGGCCGCGGGCCAACGCCCATGACGGTGACGGTGTCGCCAGCAACCGCCGCCCCGTGGACGAACACGATCGCGGACACACGTTTCTTCATCGTCGGTGGGGCCGGGTTCATCGGCGCCCATTTCGTCGACTGGTTGCTGGGCGCGGGCGCGGCCGCGGCGGTCACGGTGTACGACAATTTCTCGTCGGGGCGCCACTGGCATCTGCAGTCGCACGAGGGCGATCCCCGGTTTCGGATCGTGCGGGGCGAGGTGTCCGACCTGCCGGCGCTGCGCCAGGCGATGGACGGACACCAGGTCGTCATTCACCTGGCTTCCAACCCCGACATCGCGCGCGCGGCGACCGAGCCAGACATCGATTTTTGGCAGGGCACGGCGCTGACCCAGGCGGTGGTAGAGGCGATGCGTGTCACCAGCGCCAAACGGATTCTGTATGCCTCTGGCAGCGGCGTGTACGGCGATTTCGGCACTCGTGCCATCGCCGAGGACCAGGGCTCGCTGTTGCCGATCTCCACCTACGGGGCGAGCAAGCTGGCCGGCGAGACTCTGATTGCCAGCTATTCGTTCATGTTCGGCCTATCCGGGTGTGCCTTCCGATTCGGCAATGTCGTCGGGCCCCGGCAAACCCACGGCGTGGGCTTCGATTTCGCGCGCCGGCTGCTGAGCGAGCCGACGCGGCTGCACATCCTC